>JBJEAG010000262.1:0-8423 GCA_051868855.1 Alloprevotella sp.
AGAAAGAAGTCTGGTTACCGCTACTTTCCACCTTTTGGCAGTATTTCAGTTTGTAAGTGCCGCGGGCGTTGTTGAAGTTTTGCCACTTCGTCACGTCGGGAGCGGCGGCATACTGGTCCTTGTAGAAGAGGGTGGCAGTCTCTTCGTTCCATTCCAGGCGATAGAGGAAGGTGTTAATCTTCACGCGGAAACCTTTGATGGATTCAGCCATGGAGCCGAGGGTATTGCCCAGGTCGTTATAACCTAAAGCAGCACCAAAACCGCGGAGAATACTGCCGAACGCTCTTGCAGTCTTCTCTTTGTCGATGTAGCGGATGTCATTGACGAGCACGAAGGTGTTGCCGATGAGGTCTTCGCCGGCGTCCATGATGAGTGCCTGGCTTCGTGCGGAGCGTTCGGCAAGAATCTCGTCGAACTTGGTGGCGTTGTAGAGTCCGCGCTCTTTGATGAGTTCCATGTCGCACTGTCCCGTGAAGAAGTCGCGGTTGAACCATTTGGCGACGAGGCGGGAGGCGACTTGGTTCTTCTCGAGGAACTGAGTGACTTGTGCGTTTTCGTTGCTCGAGCCGGCACCCTGCAGTTTGCTGGAGAGTTCAACGACCTTCACGCTGAGGTCGTGGTCATTGTATTTGTCGGGCACGGGCATTGCCATGAAGGCATCTCGGATTTCCTCTCCGAATTTCTGGTCGGAGTGATTGATGAGCAGGGAGTAGATGGAGCTGCGGCGATATTTCATGTCCGTCTGCTCTGCTTTCTTCTGTGCCGCAGCGGGAAGCAGGCTTCCGCCACACATGATGGTGCAGGCGAGAAGGGTTATGGTCAATTTCTTCATAATGCTTCGATTGTTTTGGTTTGGCTTGGAATCAGAAGTCCCAGTTTTCTTCTTTAATCACGTTGACGCTGCCTCCGTTCAGGAAGTTGTAGCTGCGAGATTGGCGAGTGAGATAGAGCAGCAAAGCTTTGTTCTGCGCCTTGGTGAACGGTTTGCCCACCTTCTTGGCGGCTTCGACGGCTACTGCGCGGTGACCCAGATAGAGCGGTCCTTCACACTGCACGTCCAAGTTGGAGTCGATGAGCATGCCGAAATACTTCTTGTTGTCGTTCATGACCTTCACCTTGTTGTCTGCCTTGGTGTAGGTCTTGCCGAGTTGGAATTTGATTAGTTCGGAATTGGTGTCCACGGCGAAGCCTTGGGGAATGACGAAAGCATAGCCGTCCTTGAAGTTATAGACGGTGGCATATTCGCTGCCCTTGGCGGTCTTGTCGGTGGTGTCGTAGGCTTGCCAGAGTCCGGAGCCGGTGTTTTGCACCCAGAAATAGCGGGGAGAAGCCTCGGGGTTGGTGTAGATGTCTTTGTAGTTGTTCTCGACAACGACGTTGCCTTCCAGGTCAATCGCACCCCATCCGTTTTCGGTCTTTGTCATGACGCGGTCATAGTTCGGACCGTTCATCTTGAGATAGTTGAAAGGAATCTTCTCCTCGCCGGCGCGGTTGATCATGCCCCATTTGCCGTCAATCTGCACGGCGAAGAGGTCGTCAGCCATCGTGGTTTCGGGGAAGGAAGCGTCTTGAATCTTCAGGTCTTTCTTGAAGAAGGGGTTGCCGTCTTCGTCAAACACGTCGCAAACCTTGTCGCTGTTGCGGCGGGCATACCACACCTTGGTCTTCTTGCAGTGTCCGACGTAGTTGTAGCCCTCGCGAACCTTGTTGCCGTCCTTGTCCACGAAGAACCAGCCGCTGGCGTGGTTCACCACGGCAAATTTGCCGGCGAAGTCGGTGTGTGTCCAATATTCAATCTTGTCGAAAGACTTGTTGTCGCTGCTCACTTGGAAATATCTCTTGGTCTCCAGGTTGTAGTAGCCGAAGTTGCTCACCTTGGAGAGGAGGTTGTAGCAGCGCACCATGCCGTTGGCGGGGCGAATCACCCAAGTGGCGATGCCCGTGGGCATGAGGATGTTTCCGTTGGCGTCAAGAATACCGGCTTCGCGGGCGGTGGAGGCTTTCGTGTTGAAGCCAAAGAACTCGCCGTCGGTCTTCAGCGTGTCGGTGACGAGCATTTTGTTGACGGAAAGCGCGAGACCTTCGTGATATTGCACTGTTTTCAGCGTGTCGGTGAACTCCATCAGTCCGGCGTAGGTGGGAGCGACTTTGACGGAACCTTTGGAAGTCACCACGCCCCATTTGCCGCCATAGATGAAGGATCCGGATTTTGTTGCCATGACTTTTCCGCCTTTGACAATCCAAGCCAAGCCGTGGCAGTTCAGGCGGCTGATGTGGGAGTACTCCGGTTTCAGCACTTCAGCGCCGGTTTGGTTGTAGAGACCGATTTTCTTTCCTGCAGCCACCATGAAGAGGTTTTCGCCCCAGGCTTCGATGGAAGAGTATGTCATGGGAATGACGAAGGTTCCGGAGGTGTTGATGACACCAAACTTACCTTTCTTACCGACAATCGCCAGTCCGTTCTCGAAGGGCTGTGCGTCGGTGTATTGTTGGGCAATCACAACGGCGCCCTGTTCGTTGGCGTAGCCTTTCTTTCCTTTGGCGTCAGTCACCACAGAGAGGTTCTGTGCGAAAAGACTGCAAGAAAGGCAGCACGAAAGTAGGAATAACAATGTCCTGCACATAAGCATAATGTTTTTTTGTGAATATGATTAGTTGATGTTTGTTCTCGGAGAGTTTGTTCTCGGAAAAGGGGGGTATGTCCAAGGGAGACCATATATAATAGAGGCGTAATCTCCGCTGCAAATATAGCGTTAAATATTAAAAATGTAAAAAATTAAAGGATAAGTTTTCTTCTCTTCGTCTTGAGTGGTCAGTTTTGGGTGATGTGTGGCAGAAAATTGCACATAAGTGGAAGAAGATTATTGGCTCACGCAGAATCCGCAGAATTGGTCTCACGCAGAATCCTTCTAATTCTGCGGATTCTGCGTGAGACAAAATTCATTCGCCCAATCCGTTTGATTCGTGTAATCCGTGTTCAAATGACTCCTTTTCATTCCTGCCGAAAATAGAAAAGTCGGAGCTTTTTGTACTAAATCGCACTTTTTTTCTGCGATTTAGTACAAAAAGGTCGGACTTTTTGCGTTTTCCACTAAATTTGCGGACATAATCATCATTACAGAAAAAGATGAAACAAAGACTGATTGGACGCGAAGCAGAGATGGCGGAATTGCGCCGCTGTCTGGAGTCAGACCGCTCGGAGTTTGTCATTGTCTATGGCAGGCGCCGTGTGGGCAAGACGTTTCTTGTGGACTGTTTTTTTGACGGCATCTACGATTTTTCTTTCGTCGGACGCAACAACGTGAGCAAAGAAAATCAGTTGCGTGCTTTTGCCAAAGCCTTGAAAAAATCGGCAGGTTTGGAGAGGCAGCCCAAATTCAAAGATTGGACAGAAGCCTTCGACGCATTGGAGGACTTTTTGGAGTCCTTGGAAGAAAACCGCAAAAAAGTCGTTTTCATTGATGAGATGCCTTGGATTGACACACCTCAGTCAGAGTTTGTGGAAGCCTTGGAGGGTTTCTGGAACGCTTGGGGAGCTCGACGACAGGACATTCTGTTTGTGGCGAGCGGTTCGGCATCTTCTTGGATGATGGACAAACTGGTGGAGAACCCCGGAGGACTGCACGCACGCATCACCAATAACATCTACGTGCGTCCTTTCACTTTGAAGGAAACGGAAACCTATCTCCACAGTCGGGGAATGAACTGGGACCGCTATCAAATCCTGCAACTCTACATGACCATGGGGGGCATTCCCTTTTATCTCAGTCTGCTCGACCCCGGAAAATCGCTCGTTCACAACATCAATCATTTGTTTTTCCGAAAGAACAGCGAGATGAGAACGGAGTTTCAGGAACTCTATTCTGCCATTTTCAGCAACGCCGGGAAATATTTGGAAGTGGTCAACATCCTCTTCGGGCACAAGGAGGGCATGACCTACGCCCAAATTCAAAAGGCATCCGGCATTGAAGGGGCAAGACTGACCACACTGCTGAAAAACCTGGAGCGCTGTGACTTCGCGATTTCCTATTCTCAATTCGGCAACAAGACAAAGGGCGTGATTTATCGTCTGGTTGATTTCTACACGCTTTTCTATCTGAAATTCATCGCTTCAGCAGACTCAAAGGATGAAGAATGGTGGTTCCACAACTTCAACTCTCGTTCCGTCGAAGCATGGCAGGGTACTGCCTTTGAGTTGATTTGTCTGACTCACCTGCCCCAAATCCGTCAGAGGTTGGGGATTTCGGGTATTTCGACCGCTGCTTCCTCGTGGCGTTTCACTCCCGGAAGAACGTCAGCGCCCGATGAACGAGGCGCACAAATTGACCTTGTCATTGACCGCGCAGACCATGTCATCAATCTTTGTGAAATGAAATTCAGCGTGGGAATCTTTACCATTTCTGCTGATTATGAAAACAAAGTGCGCAGTCGCATCCAGCTTTTCAAAGAGAAAACCAAAACGCGCAAAGCACTTGTTTCGACTTTCATCACCACCTACGGCGTTTCCAACTCCGACAGTTGTGGCGTTGTGGAGGCGGAAGTGAAAGCCGACGATTTGTTTGCCTAAGAGTCAAAGAGACAAAGAGACGAAGAGACAAAAAGTCAAAGAGACAAAGAGTCAAAAAGTCGGCGCGGTCTCTGATTCCCTCCATTAATGTTCATCAATGGTCTCATTAATGCCTCATTAAAAAAGAATTAATGAAGGATTAACGAATCAATTAATGAGCATTAATGTTTCAAGAAAAAACGTGTTCTTAAAAATCCTTTTCATTCTGCAGATTCTGCGTGAGACCAAATTCTGCGGATTCTGCGTGAGCCTTAATTCCGATTCTGCATGATATTTTCACTAACTTTGCACCCGAAAATCACAAAACCTTCAGAATGAATCATCAAAATTCCAATCCCTCCGCACGGACGGAGCAAAGCGCTGCCGCTCACTGCGATGCGCAGCAAGAAAAATCCTGCAAACGTCAGTGGCTCGCCGACCTCCTCGCCGTCGCCCTCTTCCTCCTCATCAGCACCGTCTATTTCCTGACCCCCATGAGCCAGGGACTCGTGCTCGGCGGACATGACTCCGTCGCCGCACAAGGTCTCGGACAGGAGCAGCGACAGTTCCGCGAGACCCACGATGGCGAAGTCACCCGCTGGAGCAACGCCATCTTCAGCGGCATGCCCACCTTCCAGATGGCACCCTCCTATTCCTCCTCCGACACCGTCTCCACCCTCTCCGAGATTTATTCCCTCGGAACCGTGAAGTGGTTTCCCGCCATCGGCTTCCTCTTCCTCTATCTGCTCGGCTTCTATGTCCTGCTCCGCACCCTCCGCATCCGCGCCTGGCTCGCCATCGCCGGTTCGGTGATGTGGGCGTTCTCCTCCTACTTCCTTATTATTATAGCCGCCGGTCACCTCTGGAAGGTACTGACCCTCGCTTTCATTCCCCCCACCATAGCCGGTTTGATTCTCTGCTATCGCGGCAAACTCCTCAAGGGCATGGCGGTCACCGCCCTCTTCACCGCCTTCCAGTTGGTCAGCAACCATTTGCAGATGACCTACTATTTCCTCTTCGTCATGGCGCTCCTCGTCGTCTGCTTCTTCGTCAGCGCCCTGCGGGAGCACCGTCTGAAGCAGTGGCTGAAATCCACCGCCGCTGTTGTCATCGCCGGACTGCTCGGTCTGAGCTGTAACCTCTCCAACCTCTACCACACCTACACCTATTCCAAAGAAACCATGCGCGGCAAGGCGGAACTCTCTCCCCTGCCCGGCTCCTCGCAGGCGGGCAAAGCCACCGACGGACTCGACCGCGACTACATCACCGCTTGGAGCTATGGCGTCGATGAGACTCTGACGCTCCTCATCCCCGACTACAAGGGCGGCGGCTCTGCCTCCATCCTCGACCGCGAGGGCATCGAAGAGTTGGACGGTTTTGATGCATTCTATGGCTGCGCCGGACAAGCCCAAGCCGCTTTCCAGGAACAGCAGTTCGACGCCTATCCTCCCGGCATCATGCAATATTGGGGCGACCAGCCCTTCACCGTCGGTCCCGTCTATGTCGGCGCCATCGTCTGCTTCCTCTTCTTCCTCGGTTTGTTCTATGTGAAAGGTCCCGTCAAGTGGGCACTGCTCCTCGCCACCCTCGTCGGTCTCATCTTCTCGTGGGGCAAGAACACGCCCGAGGTGACGGACTTCCTCATCGACCACCTCCCCCTCTACTCCAAGTTCCGCACCGTCAGCTCCGCCCTCGTCATCGTCGAGTTCACCATGCCCGCCTTGGCAATCCTCTGCCTCGCCGCCATCGTGCGCCGTCCCGAACTCTTCACGCTCAACGAGTGGACTTTGAAAGACGGCGGCTGGCGCAAGACCATCGGTCTCCCCGTGGCGTTTGCTCTGACCGGCGGACTGTGTCTGCTGATGTGGCTCGCCCCCTCCGCTGCCGGCGACTGCCTCTCCGCCTCCGACGCCCGCACCTTTGCTGCCATGACTCAGGCTGGCTTCCCCGCAGACTTTGTGGGAGAATATAGGAACGCCGTCACCACCATGCACCACGCCATCCTCTCTGCCTCGGCGGCTTCCTCCTTCTTGCAGATTGCCCTCGTGACCCTCGTGCTCTTCTTTGTCGCCACGATGATGAAGCAGCAGAAGGAACATCAGACCCGTTGGACGGTCGTGCTCGGCGTGGCTGTTGCCGCCCTCTGCCTCGTGAACCTCTGGCAGATTGACAAACGCTACCTCAACGACTCCTCCTTCACCGATGCCTACGACATGGAGTCCTCCTTCGCCAAGACGCCCGCGGACGAGCAGATTCTGGCGGACACGACCTACTTCCGCGTCGCCAACCTCGGCGCAGGGAATCCCTTCAACGAGACTTCCAACGCCACGTCCTACTATCATCACTCCATCGGTGGCTATCACGCTGCCAAACTCCACCGCTATCAGGACCTCATCGACCGACGCCTCAACGCCGAACTCCAAAACTTCGTCACTGCCATCAACGAAACGCAGGGCGACATGAGCCTCATCCCCGGCGACAGCATCGCGCCGTGTCTGAACATGCTCAACACGAAATATTTCATCTTCGGTTCGGGCAGCAAGTCGCTCGCCATCTGCAACGCCTACGCCAACGGCAACGGCTGGTTCATCGACTCCCTCTCCTTCGTGAAGAATGCCGACGAAGAGATGGCGGCGCTCAACCGCCTCGACACGAAACGCGCCGCCGTTGCCGACAGTCGCTTCAAGGCGCAGTTGGAAGGCAGCGCACTGGACAGCGGTCGCGTCGAACTGACGCACTATGACACGAACGCCCTCTCCTATCGTGTCGAGAGCCGTCGCGGTGGTGTCGTCGTCTTCAGTGAGATTTACTATCCCGGCTGGACGGTCACCATCGACGGCAAGGAAGCCGAGTTGGGACGCGTGAACTATGTCCTCCGCGCCTTGAAGGTGCCGGCGGGCAAGCATGAAGTGCGCATGGAGTTCCGTCCCGCCAGCATCCGCACCACCGAGACCGTTGCCTTCATCGCCCTCGCTGCCATCCTCCTCCTCCTTGCCGCCGCCCTCTGGCGCGAATGTCGCTGCGCTCCGGTCAAAGAGGTCTAAAAGGTCAAAGAGTCAAAGAGTCAAAGAGTCAAAGAGTCAAAGAGACAAAGAGACGAAGAGACGAAGAGACGAAGAGACAAAAAGTCAAAGAGACAAAGAGTCAAAGAGTCGGCGCGGTCTCAGATTCCCTCCATTAATGTTCATCAATGGTCTCATTAATGCCTCATTAAAAAAGAATTAATGAAGGATTAACGAATCAATTAATGAGCATTAATGTTTCAAGAAAAAAAGTGTTCCAAAAATTCCTTCTAATTCTGCGGATTCTGCGTGAGACAAAAATCTGTGTGATAACAATATAATGAGAAAGCTGACAGTAGAAGAACTTGAGCGTCCCGACCTTGCGACGTTCCGCCGTCTGAAGAAGACACCCCTCGTCGTCGTCCTCGACAACGTGCGCTCCCTCCACAACGTCGGCAGCGTCCTGCGCAGTGCCGACGCCTTCGCCCTTGAGGCAGTCTATATGTGCGGCATCACCGCCACCCCTCCTTCCGCCGAGATTCACAAGACCGCGCTCGGTGCTGAGGACTCCGTCCGGTGGCAGCACTTTCCCGACACCCTCGACGCCGTGGTTTCTCTGCGCCGCGAGGGCTATGTCGTCCTCGCCGTGGAGCAGGTGGAGGGTTCCCACAAACTCGGTGCCTACCGTTTCGAGGCGGGGAAGAAGTATGCCCTCATCCTCGGCAACGAGGTCAAGGGCGTGCAGCAGAGCGTCGTCGATGCCTGCGACGGTGCGTTGGAAATCCCGCAGCACGGCACGAAGCACTCCCTCAACGTCAGCGTCACCGCCGGCATCGTGATGTGGGAGGCTGCCCGCACCCTCCTGCCCACCGAGT
>JBJEAG010000263.1:0-1789 GCA_051868855.1 Alloprevotella sp.
AGATGCCACTCGTCGAACGGTAAGTTTACCACTCGTCGAACGGTAAGTGACAAGGGTTGATTTAGGAGTGACAACTCCCAAGGAAAGAGTGTCACCACGCCCTCGGCGAATGAACTTTCTTTCAGAAAATATGGCTGAAGAAACATTCGCTTGATTCGTGTAATTCGTTTTCTAAAAAGCCCTTCCTTTAGGATGGGTTGGGGAGGCTCTCCAATGTATAGTTCTGTGTATAGTTTTGTGTATAGTTAGTGTATAGTTTGTGCGCCAACTATACACAGCGAAATAGTTTGTAAATCAGCGGAATGTATAGTCTTGTGTATAGTTTGTATGGTTTTTGTGTATAGTTTTGCGTGTATAGTGTATAATGTTTTGAGCACGTAGTTCACCTTCAACGACTCTCCCGTTTATCGAAGCAGGACTATCAGAAATGTTAATCTTTTGTTAAAAGATGGGGCGGAGCTTGACTCGTCCCTTGGGGCAGCCCTTAATTTTGCAAACGTAATCGAGATTACATCACCCAAAAGCGCGCTTATGAATCAAAAAAACAAACTGAAAATCGGAGAGTTCTCGCAGTTAATGCAAGTGACGGTCAAAACCCTTCGACACTACGAACAAAAGGGGCTGCTCTTGCCGGAAGAGGTGGACGAGTGGACTGGCTATCGCTACTACAGCGTCGGACAGATGCAACGTCTCAACTCCATTCGTAATCTTCAGAAACTCGGTTTCTCGCTGGAGGAGATTCGAGATTTGTTTGACGACGTGTCGCAGGTGCCGCCCGTTCAGAAACTGACGGAGAAAATTCGTGAGACGGAACTGCAACTCAAACGTCTGAAAGAGCGTCGCGACCTGCTGCTTCACTGGGTCAACTCTCGCCAACACATCAAAACAATGGAAAAATTCTCAATTCAATCTCTTCCCGAAATCATCGTCGCAAGTCACCGCGAAGTCATCCCCAACTACGCCGCGCTTGGTCCTCTCTGCTGTGAAATAATTGGTCCGGAAATGCAGCGTCTCGGGTGCAAATGTCCCCCGCCGGGCTATTGTTTCACGGTCGAACACCATGAGGGCTATCGTCCGACGGACATTGACATAGAATATTGCGAGCAAGTCGAAGAGATGGGTAAGGACAGCTCCATCATTCAGTTCAAAATCTTACCCGCCGTTCCGAAAGCGTTGTGCGTGAAGCACGTTGGTCCCTACGAGCGTTTCTACGAGACCTTCACAGAAGCGTTTCGCTACATGGAAGAGCAGGGTCTGAAGATTGCCGACCGTCCCCGCACGAGCTATGTCGATGGAGCGTGGAATCAGCAGAACCCCGAACAGTGGGTTTCCGTGATTCAGATTCCCATTGAGTGAGTTGAACTCGGAGTCAGACCTTAGATAGTGATGCGGGACTGCTTCGGACACAAGTCCGAATGCGGTCCCGCTTTGTCGTAGAAATGTCGAGTCAGAATTACTTCATTAAAAAACGCAAGGCTGCATGCAAGGTTGGATGATAGAGTTTTGCTTGCGCATTCCTGTTTTTGATATGCCTCTCGTTGAATCTGTCACTCCTTTAGCCTGCATTATTCACACTGTTCCGTCACGAAAGGTCTAAATGGCAGTGCATCAGCGTGAGCACAGCGATGACGATGCAGAATGTAGTGAATCCTACTTTCAAAGAGGAAGAGCGAGCACCACGCTGAGGTGCTGCCAGTTAGGCCTTGCAGTAGGAACGAGTATGAATAATGCAGGTTAGATGCCATAAAAAGCAATTTGTTTTACTTCGGACACAAATGAAAGAAAATAT
>JBJEAG010000264.1:0-8356 GCA_051868855.1 Alloprevotella sp.
CATATATGCAAGAGTGGCGTTCTTTTTTTGCGGGTCTATGAATAATTCAGGTTAGTGATTCGTGTTCTAAAGAATTTCTTTCTAAAATTTCCTTCCAATTCTGCGGATTCTGCGTGAAACCTAAAACCTAAAACCTGAAACAACGCCATCCAAGACCACCGGATTTCGTTTCCAAAATTCGCGAATTACGGTCTTTCTGCCTTATTTTGCAGGAAAAAGAGGAATCCCCATAAAAAAATATGTCTCGGAGGATGGTATCTTTTCCTAAATCTGCTAACTTTGCGGCTGTTTCACAACAAGTCCATGAAAAATACGGTTTAACTCATAGAGCTATACTATATTCATAAAGCCCGACTATAACTGATTCATCATTCTATACTTTTAAAAACATTTCTCTTATGAGCGGTAAACTCGCTAACACGGGATATATTTCGCAAATCATCGGCCCCGTGGTCGATGTGGCTTTTGACACTGAAGGCAAAGCTGCCGAAGAAGTGCTGCCTCGCATCCACGAGGCTTTGAAAGTGACTCACCCTGACGGAAGAACCATCACTCTCGAAGTGCAACAACACATCGGAGAAGACACCGTCCGCACCGTGGCGATGGACAACACCGACGGACTGAGCCGAGGACTGGAAGCAGTCTGCTGCGGAGCACCCATCTCCATGCCGACCGGCGCACAAATCAAAGGACGAATGATGAACGTGACGGGCGACACCATCGATGGTCTGAAAGACCTTGACAGAACCTCCGACATGTATCCCATCCACCGCGAACCGCCTAAGTTCGAAGACTTGAAAACGGGTAGCGAAGTGCTCTTCACGGGCATCAAGGTGATTGACCTGCTCGAACCCTACGCCAAAGGTGGTAAAATCGGTCTCTTCGGAGGTGCCGGCGTGGGAAAGACGGTGCTCATCATGGAACTCATCAACAACATCGCCAAAGGACACGATGGTTTCTCTGTCTTTGCCGGTGTGGGTGAACGTACCCGCGAAGGTAACGACCTGCTCCGCGAAATGATTGAGAGCGGCGTCGTTCGATATGGCAAAGCCTTCGAGGAAGCCATGGAACGCGGAGAATGGGACCTTTCAAAAGTTGATTATAAGGAAGTGGAGAAGAGCCAAGCAACCCTCGTCTATGGACAGATGAATGAACCTCCCGGCGCACGTGCCTCCGTGGCACTCTCCGGTCTTTCCATCGCAGAGAGCTTCCGCGATGCAGGTGCCAAAGACGGTAAGACCTCTGACATCCTCTTCTTCATCGACAACATTTTCCGCTTCACTCAGGCAGGTAGCGAAGTGTCCGCATTGATGGGACGTATGCCCTCCGCCGTGGGTTACCAGCCTACGCTTGCCAGCGAAATGGGTGCGATGCAGGAACGAATCACCTCCACACGCAACGGTTCTATCACCTCCATCCAGGCTGTCTATGTGCCTGCCGATGACTTGACCGACCCCGCTCCCGCCACCACCTTTACGCACTTGGATGCTACCACCGTGCTCAGCCGTAAAATCACTGAGTTGGGTATCTATCCCGCTGTGGATCCGCTGGAATCTACCTCTCGCATCCTTGACCCGAAGGTGATTGGCGAAGCACACTATCAATGTGCACAGCGCGTGAAGCAGATTCTCCAGAAATACAAAGAACTGCAGGACATCATCGCCATCCTCGGTATGGACGAACTCTCTGAAGAGGACCGCATCACCGTGAACCGCGCTCGCCGCGTGCAACGCTTCCTGAGCCAGCCGTTCACCGTGGCAGAGAAATTCACCGGCGTGGAAGGTGTCATGGTGCCCATCGAAGAAGTCATTCGCGGCTTCAACATGATTCTGGACGGCGAGGTGGACTATCTGCCCGAACAAGCCTTCCTGAATGTCGGCACCATCGACGATGCCATCGAGAAAGGTAAGAAACTGTTGGCACAAGCCTAACTCCCTCCTCTTTAAACTGCGCGTGAAATGATGAAAGTAAATATCGTCTCGCCCGAGAAGACCTTATATAAAGGAGAAGCGGACAGCGTCATGCTTCCCGGAGAAATGGGGCGTTTTGAAGTGCTTCAAAACCACGCTCCCATCATCTCCACACTGACGGCAGGAGAAATCGTCTGCCGAGGAAACGAAGACTTCCGCATCGAAATCAAAACGGGATTCGTGGAGGTGGAACACAACGTGATTTCCATCTGCGTCGAAACAGCGTGAAAACAAGAAATGCGGTTGAGAATCTGTCTTCTCCGCTCCTTCTTGAAACCTCCCCCACTCTCTCATGAAAAAGGAAAACAAAACGCTGCTGCTCTTCTCTTCCATCGAGACCCTGCTCTATCTCCTGTCTGCCCCTCTGATCTACTTCACAGATTTGGCGTTCGGAGGACAACAGGTGGCGATGCAACAGGTTCCGTTCATCATGATGGTGACGCTCCTGTTCTTCATCATTGCCATTCTGACCTACACCATGCACAGCCAACTGCTGAAAAGCGGCGGAAAGAAAATCATGATGTTCTATCTCGTCGGTAAGGTCGGAAAAATCCTACTGACACTGACTGTGTTCATCATCTATGCCATCGCCGTGAAAAACAACCTCATCTTCTTCACCGGTGCTCTGGCATGGCTTTATCTCATCGGTCTCATCATCACGACCCTCTATTTCTCAGAATCAGAGAAACAACAAAAACAAACAAAATGAAGTTGAACATTCTCTCACATTCACTCAGAATCATTGCCTTAGGTCTCTTTCTCTGCTGCCTTCCCTCACAAGGAAAATGCTCGGAAACGACTAACGAAGAGGGCGGAATCGACGTGAAGGAAATCGTCCTGGGACACTTGAGCGATGCCTACGAATGGCACATCTGCTCCGTCAACGGACACCACGTGTCTATTCCTCTTCCCGTCATCGTCAGAAACCACAACGGAGAATGGTTCTTCTTCAGTTCCTCCGAATTCCACAAGAGCGGGGACAACACCTTCGGCGCTTTCTTCCTGAATCAGGAACAAAACGGCAAAATCTTTGAGAAACTGCCCGACGGAACTGTCGAACGACCCTTGGACTTGAGCATCACGAAAGACGTGGTGCAAATTTGGATTGTGGTGGTGCTCATGCTCTGCATCTTCCTCAGCACAGCAAGATGGTACAAAAAGAAGACTCCCGACACGCCCGCTCCCAACGGTTTTGTCGGACTGGTGGAAATGTTCGTCATGTCCATTTTGGACGATCTCATCAAACCCTCTGTGGGCGAGAAGCACTACCGCAAGTATGCTCCGTTCCTGCTGACGGCTTTCTTCTTCATCTTCATCACGAATCTTTTGGGACTCATCCCCATCTTCCCGGGCGGTGCGAACATCACGGGTAACATCAACATCACCTTCTTTCTTGCCATCTGCACTTTCTTGCTCATCAATCTTTTTGGCAACAAGGAATACTGGAAGGAAATCTTCTGGCCTCCCGTGCCAACATGGCTGAAAGTGCCCGTGCCGATGATGCCCGTCATCGAATTGTTCGGCATCTTCACGAAACCCTTCGCCTTGATGGTCCGTCTCTTCGCCAACATGATGGCAGGACACGCCATCATCCTTTCCATCACTTGCATCATCTTCATCACGTTCCAAATGGGCATCGGCATCGGCGCCCCCATGACGCTCGCCAGTCTGGTCATGATGATTTTCATGAATGCACTGGAACTCTTGGTGGCATTCATCCAAGCCTACGTGTTCACCATGCTCAGCGCAGTGTTCATCGGTTTGGCGCACCCTGAGCACCACGAGTGAGAGGGGAAGAAGATTCATTCTGAGAATATTCCTTCTGAATTTATTAATTCTGAAATTACTTATTCTGAAATTATTCAATAAATCACTTTAAAACATTCATTCTTATGTTATTACTCGCATTGTTAGAAGCAGCAGGTATTGCTAAATTAGGTGTTGGCCTCGGCGCAGGTATCGCAGCCATCGGTGCCGGTCTCGGAATTGGCAAAATTGGTAGCGCAGCCATGGAAGCCATTGCGCGTCAGCCGGAAGCAACGGGTGACATTCGCTCCAACATGATTATCATTGCAGCCCTCGTGGAAGGTGTGGCACTCTTCGCCGTGATTGTTTGCCTCCTCTGCTTGTTCATCTAATTTTTTCTCTCTATGCAGTCAATCAATCTGCCCTCTATTTTAACTCCGGATGCCGGTCTCCTCTTTTGGATGCTGCTGGCGTTCCTCGTGGTCTTCTTCTTTGTGGCTAAATTTGGGTTCCCCGTCATCATCAAGATGGTGGACGAACGCAAGAACTACATTGACGAAGCACTGGGAAAAGCACGCGAAGCCAACGAGAAATTGGCTGACATCCGGCTGGAAAGCGAGCGAATGCTGAATGAAACACGCAACCAACAGGCTGAAATCCTCAAACAGGCAAAACAGTCCGGCGAAAACATCATCCAGCAGGCACGCGAAAAAGCACAAAACGAAAGTGCTGCCATGATGCAAGAGGCAAAAAAGCAGATTGAGGCAGAAAAAGAGAATGCACTTCGAGAAATTCGCCAAACTGTGGCTGACCTCTCCGTCATTATTGCAGAAAAAGTGGTGCGACAGCACCTTTCCGACCAAACGTCTCAACAACAACTCATTGAGAAACTCTTGGACGAAAGTCTGAAAGAGTCTTGAGTAACCGTCTGAAAGAGATTTGACGAAAGTCTGAAAGAAAACTGAGGAGAAACAACACAACTTCTCCAAGGCTTCTGCGAAGTACATTCATTCCCACACATTATTATATATATAATGGATTCCGGTATCATTTCCATGCGTTACGCCAAAGCACTGCTCTGCTTTGCCAAAGAAAACAAAGAAGAAAAGTTGGTCTATGCCGAAGTCAGAAATCTGACTGAAGCATTCGTGGCTGTCCCTGACTTCAAGCGAGCACTGCTGAACCCCATCCTCTCGGAAGAGAAGAAAACAAAACTCGTGCTTGCCGCTGCATGCAACGAAGCAAAACCCAGTCGTGCGCTCGAACGCTTCACACAACTCCTGCTGGAGAAGAAAAGAGCGGAACAACTCCAACTGGTGGCTTTGGCTTACGCAGACCTGTACCGAAAAGAACAGGGAATCACTCTGGGACGCCTCACAGTGCCCTCCCCCATCTCGAAAGAATTGAGGGAACATCTGCAAAAATGGATTGAGACAAAAGCACAATCCAAGGTTAGTCTTGAGGTCAAAGAGAACCCTGACATCATTGGAGGTTTCATCTTGGAATATGACAACCAACAATTCGATGCCAGCGTCAAAACACGACTGAACAAAATCAGAAGAGCACTTCAATGACCTCCTGATACCTCCAACCATCATCCATCATCTACAACAGAAACAAAGAAATGTCGAACAATATCAAACCCAGTGAAGTGAGCGAAGTCCTGCTTCGCGAACTCCGCAACACAGACACCGATGTCAAGTTTGAGGAAGTGGGAGTCGTGCTGTCCATCGGCGACGGCGTGGCTCACATCTACGGTCTGACCAACGTGACCGAGAACGAACTCATCGAATTTGAAAACGGAGTGATGGCAGTGGCGATGAACCTCGAAGAGGACAATGTCGGTGCCGTGCTGCTCGGCTCTTCCGAAGGAATCAAAGAAGGACAAAATGTGAAACGAACCGGTAAGGTCGCTTCCATCGAAGTCAGCCAGGAAATGCTGGGACGCGTCATTGACCCTCTGGGAAATCCGCTCGACGGCGGCAAAGCCATTGGCGGAAAGAAATATCTCATGCCGCTGGACAGAAAGGCTCCGGGCGTGATTTATCGACAGCCCGTCACGCAGTCCCTCCAAACCGGTCTGAAAAGCGTGGACTCCATGATTCCCATCGGACGAGGACAACGCGAACTCATCATCGGTGACCGCCAAACCGGAAAGACTGCCATCGCCATCGACACCATCATCAACCAAAAGGATAACTTCGCAGCAGGCGACCCCGTCTATTGCATCTATGTCGCCATCGGACAGAAAGCATCTACCGTGGCTGCACTTGTCGAGACGCTGAGAAAAGCAGGCGCTTTGGACTACACCGTGGTGGTCAGCGCCACCGCCGGTATGCCCGCCGCCATGCAATACTACGCTCCCTTTGCCGGAGCCGCCATCGGCGAGTACTTCCGCGACCGCGGTCAGCACGCCCTTGTGGTCTATGATGACTTGTCAAAACAGGCTGTGGCTTACCGCGAAGTTTCGCTGATTCTCCGCCGTCCCTCCGGACGTGAGGCATATCCCGGCGATGTCTTCTACCTCCACTCCCGTCTGCTGGAGCGTGCCGCAAAAATCAACAACCAGCAAGAGGTGGCAGAGAAGATGAACGACCTGCCCGAATGTCTGAAGGGAGAAGTGAAGGGCGGAGGCTCTCTCACCGCACTTCCCATCATCGAGACACAAGCCGGCGACGTGTCTGCCTATATCCCGACCAACGTGATTTCCATCACCGACGGTCAGATTTACTTGGACACCAACCTCTTCAACCAAGGCTTCCGCCCCGCCATTGACGTCGGTATCTCCGTGAGCCGTGTCGGTGGTTCTGCTCAAATCAAGAGTATGAAGAAGGTGGCAGGTACGTTGAAAATTGACCAGGCACAGTATCGTGAGTTGGAAGCCTTTGCCAAATTTGCTTCTGACATGGATGCCGTGACCGCCATGACCATCGACCGAGGTCGCAAGAACAACAAACTGCTCATTCAGGCACAGTACAGTCCGATGCCCGTGGCTGAGCAAGTTGCCATCCTCTACTGCGGCACGAAGGGACTCCTCCGCCAGATTCCTCTTGAAAAGGTGGAAGACTTCCAGGAGAACTTCCTCCAGACAGTGCGCACGCATCATGCCGACACCATCCTTGCTCCGTTGGCAGCAGGAAACCTTACGCCCGAAGTGTCTGCACTGATTGAGAAAGTGGCAGCAGAAACCAGCCAAATGCTGGTGGCAGCCCAGTGAGCAAAAGTTTCTTCAATACACCCTCAAACTCTTTAAATACGCCTCATGGCATCACTCAAAGAAGTTAAAAACCGCATTGCCTCCGTCAAAAACACTCGTAAAATCACGAGTGCGATGAAGATGGTTGCCTCTTCCAAGTTGCACCACGCTTGTGCGGCGATTGAGAGCATGCGGCCGTATGCCTCAAGACTGGAGCAGATTCTTCTGCGCTTCAACAATGCCTCGGAAGGAAGCATTGAAAATCCTTTCGCCGTGGAGAAGAAAGAGGTGAAAAAGGTCTCCATCGTCCTGTTCACTTCCAACTCCTCGCTCTGCGGCGCATTCAATGCCAACGTCATCCGTGCCTTCCAGAAGAAAGTGGCTCACTTCCGGGAACAAGGCATCGAAGTTGAACACGTCTTTCCCATCGGAAAGAAGGCTGCAGAAGCGGTGAAGAAAATGGGATTTGAACTGAAGGAAGACTTTTCCGACATGCTCGACCATCCTTCCTATAAGAAAGCATCTGCACTCGCCATCCAACTGATGGAACTCTTCTCCAACGACGAGACAGACCGCATCGACCTCATCTATCATCACTTCAAGAGTGCCGGTTCGCAAGTCTTGATTGAGGAGACTTATCTGCCTGCTTCCGAATCATCTGTCAGCGAAAACGAAACGGAGACTTCCGCGCCGCAGAGTTCTGCCGACTTCATCATTGAACCCGACGTGGAGACCGTGGCAGCGAAACTGATTCCGCTTTCGCTCCACCTCAAAATCTACACTGCGCTGCTCGACAGTTTGGCAAGCGAACATGCTGCCCGCGTGATTGCCATGCAAACCGCCACGGACAACGCCGACGATTTGTTGCAGCAACTCAACCTCACCTACAACAAGACCCGTCAGCAAGCCATCACGGCTGAACTGCTTGACATCGTGGGCGGTAGCATGCAATAATAGACTTTTTACATCTATCATCTCAACCATGTGTGGGACAAACATCCCGCACATGGTTTACAATTTAACAACAACCTTTCAACATGAGAAAGAACATATGCCATCACTTTGCCTTTCTGACCGCACTCCTGCTGCTCGCACTCTGCCCGTTCAGTGCGTGGGCGCTGATTCCGGATGTGCCGACCTACGTGGGAAAGTATCGTTTGAAATTAGTGACCTCCCCGAGCGAAATCAGCGCAGACAAATACTATGTCTTTCTTCAACAATCCACGTCAGACGGGAATCTCTATGCAATGAACCAGACTTTCAAGTCCACTTCCACCCAAAAGTTGCTGTGTGACAACATCACCACCAACCCGGAAAAGTTAGACGACGACAATCTGTTTGTCATCACCTACGTCAAAAGTTCAAATGTCTATCGCTTTGCGGCGAAAAACAAGACTACCACTTATTATATCGGTAACGGAAATAACTTTAAGACCGTCACCAC
>JBJEAG010000265.1:0-3590 GCA_051868855.1 Alloprevotella sp.
CAGCACATAGCCCTCATCGGTCAGCGTGTAGCGCTCGTCGTAGCGGATGGCCTTCACCGGTGCGGCCTTGACCCCCCGCGCCTCGTCCGTGCCCGGATAGTTGACGTTGAGCCGCGTGCGCGGCGGCAGCGGATGGGCCATCAGCCTCGGAAAGAGCTCCGCAGCAAGCCTTGCAGCAAGCGGCACGAACGGCAGCGACTGCCTTGTCGTAAGCCTTCTTTGCCTTAGCCTTAGCCTTGTCGTCAGCAGCGTTCTTGTAGGCATCATAGAGTTCCCATACCTTGGTCTGAGCAACTGCATCCTTCTGTGCGGCAGTGTAGGCTTTTGCCTTGTCTTCAACTGCTTTTTCTTCGTCAGCAGGAGCGTAGGCGTGCTTGAAGCCCTTCACGTCTTGCCAGTGACCGCGGGTGAAGTCGGGGAACTCAACGGCTGCGCAGTTGTGGTCCATGGAGAGGGAGCCGAGTTCTGCGAGGCAGCACCATTCAGCGAGGTCATAAACGTCCATGTCAAGGGGCAGACCGTTCTGGAGACAGTAAACCATGCGGGCATCCATCATGTAGTCCATACCGCCGTGACCCATTTCGCGACCGATGTCACCGTACTTCTTGATGATGGGGTGCTCATACATCTTCATGAGTGCCTGATATTCAGCCTGGGGAAGGAAACCGTGGCTGGAGAGGTTATCCACCTGGGGTTCCACGCCGCTGGCAGAGAGCTGGCTCTTGTCGAGAGCGATGGCTTCGGAAGGATATTTGGTGGCATAGCCCTTCGTACCGGTGAGTTTGAAGAGACGGTTGTAGGGCTGGGGATTCATGACGTTGTGCTGGATTTCCACTACCTTGCCGTCGGCGGTGCGCATGAGGGTCGTGGTGTGGTCGCCGTTGCGGAAGTCGTTGCAGGGCTTTCCGGTCTTCTTCTCCACATATTCCTTTCCGTGAACCGACTTGGTGTCCATGGCAACGAGGGTGGTGAAGCGGTCGCCGCGGTGGATGTTGAGGCACTGAGCGACAGGACCAAGGCCGTGAGTGGCATAGACGTCACCGCGGTTCTCCTTGTTATACTTCATGCGCCAGCCGAGTTTCTCGGGGTCGTTGGAGGGGTTCTTCCAATACCAATCCCAGAAATCATCGAGGTTGTGGATGTAGGCACCTTCTGCACGGATCACTTCGCCGAAGACGCCAGCCTGAGTCATGGCAAGGGCGTTGAGTTCGTAGTAGTCATAGCAGCAGTTTTCGAGAATCATGCAGTGCTTGCGGGTCTTCTCGGAGAGGTCGATGAGTTGCCAGCACTGGTCGAGGTTCATGGCAGAGGGAACTTCGATGGCGGTGTGTTTGCCGTTCTCGAGCGCGCACTTAGCCACGGGGAAGTGGTGATCCCAGTCGGTGGCAACATAGACGAGGTCGATGTCGGGGCGCTTGCAGAGTTCCACATAACCGTTCTCGCCGGAGTAGATGTCGGCGGGTTTCAGTCCGGCGTTGCGGAGCATCTTCTGGCAGGCTTCAGCGCGTGCTTCTTCATAGTCACAAAGAGCCACGACTTCCACACCGGGGATGTGGCAGAAACGATTGACAGCACCGGGACCGCGCATGCCGAGGCCGACGAAAGCCACGCGAACGGTTTGAATCTTCGGAGCGGTCAGATTGAGCACATCGGTTTGACCGGGAGCACGCTGCGGGGTGTCCACAACGATGGTACCCTCATTCCAATGCCACTTCGTGTTGGGAGACAAAGACTGTGCACCGACTGTCTGGAAGCCTAAGCCCATAGCCAAGGACAGAGCAAGTGCAAAATGCTTAATCATTTTCATAATACTGATGTTGATTGTTTATAGGTTAAAAAGGTTTTTCATGTTTGGAAGCATTCCGAAAACGTCATAAAAAACGCACAAAGAAAGACGAAATGTCTCGGAAATGCTTTGTTTGTCTGCAAAAGTAAGAATTTTATCCTTACCACGCACCTTTTTATACAAATTAATCCCGAACACGAGGCTCGGGATTAATCTAAAATTTTTCTTGTTTCGGAAGCGGTTGGTTGTCACCGCTTGAGAATCAAATCACTGTGCGAGTTGCTTGAGATAGGTTTCTGCGTTCTTCACAAAGTCATCATCGGGACGGATGGACTTGGCAAGCTCGCAGATGGTCTTGGCATCTTCCACGTCGGCGGGTTCGATGGACACGTCGTAGAAGAAGATGTAGCGGCATGCCTCGAAGCGATAGTTCTCATATTTTTCCTTGTTGGGTTCGGAAACTTCCAACACCTTCTTGTAGATGTCACGCACTTCGATGAGCGGTTTGCTGCTATCGACGTTGCTCAAACGAGCGAGGAAGATGTAAGCCTGCACATAGTCGGGCTTCTTTTCAATGACTTCCTGGAAGATTTCGCCGGCTTTCTTGAAATATTCCGACTTCTCTCCGTCGGGAGTGTCTTCCTGCTGATAAGCCGCCATGTACTTGGTGGCGAGGAGGAAGCGGTCTGAGAGGTCAGCCTTGTCGCCGAGTTTTTCGAGATAGGTGTTGAAGGTTTTGATGCCGAGCCCGGCCTGCTTGTTGCGAGCATAGAGTGCGGAGAGTTCTTTGTAGCCGGAGAGTTTGGTGCTGTCCTTTGCCAGAGCTTTTTCGTAGAAGCCTATGGCAGCGGGGATGTTGCCTTTTTCTTTCTCCAAAGCGGCGGCATACTCATAGTCGAGATAGAGATAGAGGCTGTCGGCGAACTCATTGTTATAAATATAAGAGGCGGCTTCGGTGGCAGCATTGACTGCGCCGTCATAGTCGAGCGCTTCGCCCATCTTGTTCACCTTGGCGAAGAAGTCCATGCGGAGGAGCACCATGTCTTTCGGAGCCAAAGGCAGCACTTCCTTGGAAATCTCGAGCATTCTGTCGAAGTTTGCCTGAGAATAGAGAGACTGGAGGAAGTTCTCGCAAGAGCGGATGTCAAGGTTGGTGGTGTCCTTGGGAACTGCCTTGTAGTAGCTCTCATAGTAGCCTACCGCATCCTTATACTTGTCGAGTTTGTAGTGAATGTCGCCGAGATCTTTGTCAGCCTTGTAGTAGCCGGGGTCCAACTCCTTGATTTTCTGCAAAGCGTCGATGGCGACGTGGGGGTTCACGTTTTTATATACGAAAGCATTGCGCTTGAGTGCTTCCACGTTGTTGGGGTCATAGGAGAGGACGGCGTCGAACATCTGACCGGCGTTACCCCAGTCCTGCATCTTCATGCGAACTTCGCCGCAGAACATGAGCACATTGACATCTTCGGGTGCTTTTTCATAGAGCATCTTGGAATACATCATGGCACCCTGCACGTAGTTCTGCTCCAGAAAGTAAGAGCCCACGGAGAGGAGGTCGGCGGTGCTCTTCTTGACCTTGTTGGTCAGTTTGGTGTAGGCTTTTTCCGCAGCGTCGGGGTCTTCCATGGCGAATTTCACCACGTTGTCTGCCATTGCTTGATACTCGGGAGTAATCGGATTGCACTCGTAGGTTCTCTTCTGAGCGAAAGAGTCATTCGCACTGAACAAGAGTAAGCCTGATAAGGCGAGAATGTGGAAAAGTTTCTTCTTCATTATGATTATAATTGATTTTGTGCTGTTGGAA
>JBJEAG010000265.1:3690-8323 GCA_051868855.1 Alloprevotella sp.
AATCTGCCTCGCAAACACTTTGCAAAGATACGACATTTTGTATAATTGCATCGTTTCCTCCTTATAATTTTGATATGCGCGAGCGAAGGAAGTGTGCAAAATGTAACAAAACGACTCAGTGAAACTGTTTAGACAAGCTGCAGAATTTTGGGGAAACACTTATTTGGGAAAGCACTTATTTGATGCTGACGTCCTTGACCTGCACGGGAGAGAGCGGAAGCAACTGGGAGTTGTTGCAAATGATGGTCTGCCCTTTCTGACCCTTGACGAAGAAATAGAAACTGCGGACGAAAGACTTGCTGCGGGGGTCGGTCTCAATCAGATAGACAGAGCGAAGAAGGGGATAGTCAGCGGTGGCAATGTAGTATTGATAAGGGCGCACGAACTTTTGGGCGTATTTGTCGTCGGACTTGCTGACGCGCATGACATTGACATCGAGCCCGCTGAAATCTGCCAAAGGACTTTCTTTCTTGGGTTTCAGCCAGTCGGTGCCGACAATGCCGATGAGGTTGGGATTGGCTTTGACCATCTCAATGACGGAGGGGTTGGTGCCTTTCTCGGAAGCAAAGACATTGCCTTTCAACTCTTTGCCATCGCAGAGGGAGTCACGCATGAAACGCACCGTGCTGGAGGCGGAATGGTCAAAGACGACTTTGAGTTCGCCGCTGCGTTGGTGACGTTTCAACTGTTCCCAACGAGTGATTTCGCCGCGCATGATGGCTTTGATTTCGGAAAGGGTGATGAGGGAGTCGGTGTTTTCTTTGTTCACAATCAAAGCAATGGCGTCGGTGGCGACTTTGACTTGCTTGACGCCGAGGGTGTGGGACTGGACAACTTTCTTCTCGTTGTCGTCAAGCGGTCTGGTGGCAATGCAGCAACGGAGACTGTCATTGACCAAAAGTCTGATGACGGAATCTTCGCTGGCATAGAGGGGTTTCATGTTGGCTTCGGGATTTGCCATGCCGAAGGTCTGAACGAGTTCTTCCATGATGGGCTGAAAGGTTTCGTCGATGCCGACCTTGACATCGTCTTCAGCCATCCAGTTGGAATTGCTTTTCTGGGGTTCTCCGCAGGCGGCAAGGAGTATGCCGGAGAGCGCAACAGCGAACAAATTGACTTTTCTGAAAATCTTTTTCATGACAGTTTTGAAAGTCTGAGCGATGAGTGAAAATCGGCGCAAATATAGACAAAAAAGAGACGAGTAACAAAGCGCATGCCTCATTACTCGTCTGCATTAAATTTTATTTTCGTTTATTCCGTCAAACTTAGAGGATTCTGAAGCGAACGGGGAGTCTGAACCAAACGGGCACGGGGTGACCTTGCTGCTTGGCAGGAATGAAGCGCTTCAGCTTGCGAACCACGTCGGCAGCTGCTTTGTCGCATTCCTTGGAAAGACTTCTTTCGACTTTCACGGTGCTCACAGAACCATCAACATCCACCTTGAAGCGGAGCACAACAGTTCCCTGAAGACCTTGTTCCTGAGCAATTTCAGGATAAACGACATTCTTGTTTACGAAAGCAATCAGAGCTTCTTCACCGCCGGGATAGGTTGCGGGCTGTTCCACGATGGCGTTGTCCACCACTTCTTCTTCCTTGGGAGGAACAGAAGTACCGCCAGCCTGCTGGTTATCCTTCAAGTCGTCGATGTTGATGCCGGTGCCGCCCGTTTCGTTTACGTAGTCCTGAGATGCGATGGCGAACTTACTCTTGGTGACCTCTTCCTGAGTCTTGAGCTCTTTGGTGTGATCCACCTTGTCGTCTTCGACAATCTTAGGAACGTTGAACTGGATGGAGGACTTGACCGCCACCTTCTCCAACGGTTTCTCGTATTCGAGTTCGGGTTCTTTCTTCTTGGGCTCTTCCTTCTTGGGTTCGTCCTTCTTGAGTTGCTGGAGTTCGACCACGGAACTGTCATCCAATCCCTTGTTCTTCTCAAGCACAGCATCCACGGCAGACTTCAAGAAGATAGCAGCCACAATGGCAATGATTGCAATGAGAACGATGATAATTGCACGGAGTTGGAACTTGCCTTTGTTTGCGCGGCTTCGATAAGCTCCGTACGCCTGGTTACGTCCTTCGAATACCATGTCGCACCATTCGCGCGACGCCAAATCTACTTTAGACATAATAGTTTACTTTGCTTATTAATTACTGCGCAGAACCGTTTTTGTAAGCTTCAATCTTCCGCTTATCTCCTTCTGCAAATTTATCAATCACATAGCGTCCAATGCTGCAGATTTGCATTTCATCAAGAACCTGAATGAGGTTGTCGTAGGTTGCCTCGTCAGTTGCTTTGATAATCACGCTGGGCGTGTAGTCTGCATTCTTGATTTTGCTAAGACGTTCCTTGTATTCAGCCTTGATTTTCACTTCGTCCTGAACGTTGGAAGTCTTTTTGGTTGCAAATTCAGCCTTGAGTTGGTTCACGGCTTTTACTGCTTCGGGGTTGGACTCGAGGAGCACCTTGCGGAGACCGTTTTTGCCGTAGGTAGTCTCGAAGAGTTTACCTTCGTCGGCGATGTCGGTACCACCGTCGGGTTTACCTTTGAAGTAGTAAAGAGTGTTGTCCTTATCGATGAGAATGGTGATAGCCTTTGATGCAGCCACCTGTGTCTGGTTCTCTTCTTTGATGTCTTCTTTGTCCGAAGGCATGGAGATTTCCATGGTCTGGGGTTTGAGAAGAGTGGTACAAAGCATGAAGAAAGTCACGAGGAGCATAATCATGTCCACCATCGGCGTGAAGTCCACGCGCGAGTTCATCTTCTTTTGTTTACTTCCACCTTTTTTTGCCATAACTTCAAATTTTAATCTTCAACGCCTTTAAGAGAAGTGATGAGGTTGTAGCGATTCTCATCTATCTCGCGTAAAGAATCCATTACTCTTTTGATTACAGCGTAGGAAGTAGACTTATCAGCCTTGATAGCGATACGCATACCTTCGCCACACGCTTCACGTGCTGCACTTACCCAAACTTTCAATTCATTATTGACACTATCGCAAGGGATGCCGGCTTCTTGGCTTTTTGTGAGGATTTCATTTTTCACATCAGAAGCGAGCCAGCCGTGCATGGTGTTGAGCGGGGTGCCGAAAGTGGGAGCCTGAGCGAAAACTTCAATTTCGTCATCTTCCAGATTCAACTTTCCGGCTGCATTCATAGCACCGGCTAATTTGCGAAGTCCTTCGGGAGAGTCCATGGTCATAAATACTTTACCACTTTTTTCAACAAAGATGGTAAGCAAGTTGTTTGCGGGAATCTTGATTTCCGAAACAGACCCAGGAGTGTTCACCTTGACAGGTTCTTCCTTGACGAATGTGGCAGTCAGCATAAAGAAGGTAAGCAGCAGGACCATGACATCGCTCATTGGCGTCATGTCAATGAACGTATCTTGTTTTTTGACTTTAAAACGTCCCATGTCTTAAATACCTTTATGCTAATTAGTGAGTTGCAGAGAAAGTTTCTACGATGGTGAAACCTACTTCGTCGAGAGAGAAAGTAAGACGGTCAATCTTGTTAGTATAGTAGTTGTATGCAATTACAGCGAGTGCACCGGTGGCAATACCGGAAGCTGTGTTTACAAGTGCCTCAGAAATACCGGTAGAGAGGGCTGCGGAGTCAGCACCGCCGTCGCCACTTGCCATTGCGGAGAAGGACTTAATCATACCGAGCACAGTACCGAACAGACCGGTCAAAGTACCGAGGGTTACGATAGAACCGATGATGGGGAGGTTTTCCTGCATCATAGGCATTTCGAGAGCAGTTGCTTCTTCGAGTTCCTTCTGAATGGAAAGAATTTTCTGTTCTTTGGTGAGAACGGTGTTTTCTTCCATTTCTTTGTACTTCTTGAGGGTAGCGCCTACAACGTTAGCCACAGAACCGCGCTGCTTGTCGCAGAGAGCCTGAGCGGCAGCCATGTCGTTCTTCTTGAGGGCTTCCTTGATTTCAGCAACGAACTTCACGAGGCTGGTGCGACCGTAAGCGTTGCGGATGGCGAAGAAACGTTCGATGGCGAGAGCCACAACGGTGATGAGGAGAGTCCAGATGATGGGCACCACGAAACCACCTTTGTAAACTGTACCCATGAGGTTAGCCGGTTCGAGGCTGATTTCATCGGGAGTGAGGAAAGAGAAAGCAAAACCGGTTTCGGGACCACCCTTGAAGTTGGAGATGTTACCGAAGCCAAACAGATAGATTGCAACTGCGATTAATGCACAAACAATAATCACAGAAAGTCCAGATTTGATGCCGGTGAAACCTTTTGACTGTTTCTTGGGCGCGCCCTTGGGGGCATTAGCATTTGTAGTTGCCATGTTTTTAAAGATTAAATGTTTAAGGTTTTAGTAATTTGGTTTTCAATAAATTGTCCGAATTAGGTTTGCGCGCTATGCAACAAACACGGGCAAAGATATATAATTCCTCTTAATAGACTGTCTTTTGTCACTCTTTTTTAATAATATTTTTCCCCGTGTTCTTTTGTAGGTAAACTTTGGTCGGTTTTTCCGCGCCTTTCTCCTACCCTGCCTTAATTTGTTTTTTACGTCATACGCGCCGCCTCGAATCGTTTCCGAGAGCGGCGCGCGTTTTTTCTGAGCAATTACTCCTTATTATATATAAGAGCAATGAGGGGTTTGAGGG
>JBJEAG010000266.1:0-1765 GCA_051868855.1 Alloprevotella sp.
AGCGGTGCTTCCGTGAAGCGGTCTGACGCGTCCCAACTCGTGCGGAAAAGGTTGGCAGCCGTCAAACGTATGTTCCAAACAGAGTTCGCCCAACCCGCTTCGAGTCCGTAGTCATCGCGAGAGCGGTTGATGACGGGCGAGGCGGAGAACATAGATTTCTGTGCGGTCTGATAGAACAAATCAAAGTGGAACTGTTTCAGATAACAAGAAGCCTGCGCATAGATTTGGAAGGGACAGTAGGTTTTGTCATAGACTCCCGTGGAGCGAAGGAAGCGTTGTTCGGGGCGCACGTAGAGTTGCAGTTTGTTCTTGAAGAGTTTGAGGCTGGCAGCCGCGCCCACCGAGCCTTGCACATAGTCCCCGTCGTTGCGATAGGTTCGCAGCAGCGCACGTCCGTTGTCGTAGGCGTCATAGACAGCAATCATGCGGTCGAACATTTTGAAGTAGTTTCCAAAAACGCTCATGGAAAAGCGGTTGGAAGGAAACCAGTTGTAGGACAAATTGAAGGTGACGTGGCGTGCGTTTTCAATCAACGGATTGCCCGTGAGATAAAGGAACTCGTTGTCGCGCAACAGGTCGGAGGTTTTCCATTCGAGCCCGGGGGTGTTGTTGGCATATTGAAAATAGGTGGAAAACGAGTTTTTGGTGTTGGGCGAATAGCGGAGGATGACGTGCAAGAAGGGATAGGCGTCCGAATTTTTGACCTCGTTGATGCCGCTCTGCTCCCAACAGAAGCCGAGAGCCGTGTAGGAGTTGAACTTTTTGGATTTGAACTGATAGCCAGCGGAAAAGGATTCAAAGGCGTTGTGGAAACGGTCGGAATAGGCGACGTTGCCGGAATAGCGCAGCCGGTTTCCGGTGTTGCCGCCGTGGAGTCCCATGGAGAGTGTGTGGAGCTCGCCGAAGCGTTTGTTCATGGAGGCATCCAAGCGGTAGAAGTAGGCATTCTCGCGGGCGTTTCGCTGAATCGGGTCGGAAAGCGAGGTGACGTAGGTCAGCGCATCGTTCGTGTGGGAATAGGAAACCTGTGGCGTGAGACTGAGAGAGAATTTGTGGGGAAGGAAGAAGTTGAAGGAGCCTTGATAGCTCAGCGAGTTTTCACGCGAAGGATTTTTTCGCTCGTATTGATAGTCCTCCGCCATGCCGGGAGAATAGGTGAGCGTTCCGATTTGCTGTTGCGTCGGCAGGGCGTTGTGGGTGTAGCCCAGCGTGTTCCGAATCTGAATCTTCTCGCTGTTGTAGGTGGCACGGAAGGTCACGGGATAGGAGTCTTTCCGATAGCGCGTGCGGTTGGAAGTCTCGCTCCGCGTCAGCGTGTAGTCATTCCCGTCGGCATCTTTCAGCGAATAATCCGCCACGGTGTTGACGGAGATGTGCCGGCAGTTCAGATTCTGTGCGCCGAAGAAGAGGTCGTAGGTCATCTTCTTATAGGTGAACTTGCTGAAGACATTCACCTTGGACGACAGACCAATGAGAAATTTCTCGTCGGCAGAGAGTTTGGTGTAGCCACCGTAAGCATAGTCCTGCAGAATGATGTGAACCACGCGGGTTGCGCCTCGGAAGCGCGGGTCGGTCGGACATTCGAGATATTCGACGCGGAGCACGTCGGTGGTGCGGAGTCCCTCCTTGTCCTCTTGCGTGGCAGGCATGAAGTTGATGAAGAGCGAGACCTCCTCGCCGGAGTTGTCTTTCACCTTGTCGTCGGTCAGATTGATTTGCAGTTGCGGGATTGCCATGCGTCGCAGCAGGTCAAGCGCATTTTGCG
>JBJEAG010000267.1:0-1760 GCA_051868855.1 Alloprevotella sp.
TGCTCCGAAAAATCATCGAGGACGATTATACCACCTTCTCGGGACTAATGCTTGAAAGGTATTTCCGATTGCAAATGATGGAAAGTCATCTCTTCTCAGCCATTGGCGCTTGGTGGGAACGCAAAAAGGGAAAGGACGCCCATGAGATTGACATCATCGGTGTCTTTGCCGAAGGAAAGAAAGCGCTGGTTGCTGAGGTGAAGCGTCAGCAAAGGAACTATGACCACAAATCTTTCATGGAGAAAGTTTCTTTTGCCAAAGCGAGCGTCTTGCCGAAGTGTGAAATCGAGACCCGTCTGTTCACCTTGGAGGATATGTGACGCGCTCGGTTGGTTCGTCGGCTTTTCCCAAAAAAACGATTGCAAAATATTGCTGCCCGATAAAGCACTCCCTTCACAAAATGCACCCCGCCACAAGAGAATCTCTTGCAGCGGGGTGTGTTGATGATGGGGGAATGTTGAACTGATGCGCAGACCTCACGGTTCAAACGCTCCTTTCATTTTCTCATTTCAAGACGCCGAGTTCCTTGCCCACTTTGATGAAGGCAGCGATGCACTTGTCGAGGTGTTCGCGTTCGTGGCCGGCAGAAATCTGGACGCGGATGCGGGCTTGGTCTTTCGGTACGACGGGATAGTAGAAGCCGGTGACGTAGATGCCTTCTTCCTGCATCTTGCGAGCATAGTCCTGAGAGAGTTTTGCATCGTAGAGCATGACGGCGCAGATGGCACTTTGGGTCGGTTTGATGTCGAAACCGGCAGCCATCATCTTGTCGCGGAAATAGTTCACGTTCTCGACGAGCTTGTCGTGGAGTGCGTTGCTTTCGCCCAGAATCTTGAAGGTTTCGAGGGCAGCGCCGACGATGCCGGGAGCCACGGAGTTGGAGAAGAGGTAGGGACGGCTGCGCTGACGGAGCATGTCGATGATTTCCTTGCGACCGGTGGTGAAACCGCCCATGGCGCCGCCGAAGGCTTTGCCGAGTGTACCGGTGTAGATGTCCACGCGACCGTAGGTGCCGAAGAACTCGCTGACGCCGTGACCGGTGGGACCGACGACGCCGGCGGAGTGGCTTTCATCGACCATGACGAGGGCGTCATATTTCTCAGCCAAGTCGCAGATTTTGTCCATCGGAGCGACGTTGCCATCCATGGAGAAGACACCGTCGGTGACGATGATGCGGAAACGCTGTTCCTGTGCTGCCTGGAGTTGGCGTTCGAGGTCTTCCATGTCGGCGTTGGCATAGCGATAGCGCTTTGCTTTGCAGAGACGCACGCCGTCAATGATGGAAGCATGGTTGAGCGCGTCAGAGATGATTGCATCATCGGCAGTGAGGAGCGGTTCGAAGACGCCGCCGTTGGCATCGAAGCAAGCGGCATAGAGAATGGTGTCCTCGGTGTGGAAATAGTCAGAGATGGCTTTCTCGAGTTCTTTGTGAACATCCTGCGTGCCGCAGATGAAGCGCACGCTGGACATGCCGTAGCCTCTGCGGTCCATCATGTCCTTCGCAGCCTGAATGAGGCGGGGATGGTTGGAGAGGCCGAGATAGTTGTTTGCGCAGAAGTTGAGGACTTCGCTGCCTTTCACTTGGATGGCTGCCTGCTGGGCGCCTTCAATCAGACGTTCTTCTTTGTAGAGACCTGCCTGCTTGATGTCCTCCAGTTCTTTCTGGAGATGTGCTTGGAATTTACCGTACATAATATAAATATATAAGGAATAGATATGGTTTGAGTCTTGCCGTTTGCTATTGGGGCTTTTCGGGGGAA
>JBJEAG010000268.1:0-23460 GCA_051868855.1 Alloprevotella sp.
CGTGGGAGGTTTGCTCCCAAGGCGTGGGAGGTTTGCTCCCAAGGCGTGGGAGGTTCGCTCCCAAGGCGTGGGAGTTTGATTCCCAAGGCGTGGGAGTTCGACTCCCAAGGGGGTTGGGAGTTTGACTCTCAGAGGCTGTGGGAATTTCTGTGTCGTCTTTTTCCGTTTTCGGTACGGATTTCGTCCGAAAAGGAGAGATTTTCGGTGCCGATTTTGGGTTTCGGTGCCGATTTCGTCTAAAAATGAAGATTTTTCGGTGCCGATTTTGGGAAAAAGCGTAGTTTTGCAAGCAGATAATTGCGTGTAATCATCCTGTTCCGAAAGAAAGGCGCAGTTTGGCAAAACCCCGGCGACGTGAAAGTCATTCAAGTGTGACGCATCAAAGACAGCATTTCCTCCATCAAATATCCCGAGACCATGACATATTACCCCCGACTCATCGACAAGAAACTCCGCGAGTGGCGCGAGTCAAGCGGACGCAAACCTTTGCTCATTCGCGGCGCACGCCAAGTGGGAAAATCCACCGCCGTGAGAGAGTTAGCAAAAACCTTCGCTCATTTCGTGGAAATCAATCTTGAGAAACAGCCCGCTCTGCGGAAGTTGTTCACGCCGGACATTGACGTGAAAGCCACTTGCGCAAAACTCAGCGGCAGTCTCTCGGTGCCCATCGTTCCCGGCGAGACATTGCTGTTCATTGACGAGATTCAAGTGTGCAGGGAAGCCATCATGGCGTTGCGCTACTTCAAAGAAGATTTTCCCGAACTCCACGTCATTGCAGCCGGCTCTTTGTTGGATTTTGCCATCGAGGAACTTCCTTCCTTCGGCGTCGGGAGAATTCGTTCTCTTTACATGTATCCTTTCTCCTTTGATGAGTTCCTGCTTTCGCAGGGTCTTGACGTGTTGGTCGATTACAAAAAGAAAGCTTGCGCCGACGAACCATTGACCGAACAGGCTCACCAAAACTTGATCGAGCAGCTTCGCAGTTTCTATCTGGTGGGAGGAATGCCTGCCGCAGTGTCGGCTTGGAACGAAACACACGACTACATGGAGGTGAAACACGTTCAACGCGACATCCTTGACACCTATCAAGATGACTTTGCCAAATACAAACGCCGCATTTCTCCCGTGCTGTTGAGACAGGTCTTGCGTTCCGTCGCTCAACAAGCAGGGAAAAAGTTCGTGTGCAGTGAGGCTGTGAGAGAGGAAAAATCAACCGTGGTGCGCGAAGCCTTGCATCTGCTGACGCTTGCCGGACTCGTTTGTCCCGTGGTTCACTCCGGTGCCCACGGACTGCCGTTGGGGGCGGAAGCCGATAGCCGCTACGTGAAATATCTCTTCTTTGACTTGGGGCTGATGCTGACAATGTTGGACGTGCAAGCAGGGGAGATGCTCCTAAGCTCTGAGGTGGATTTTGTGAACAAAGGCGGAGCGTCGGAGATGTTTGCGGGACTTGAAATGATGAAGTATGCCGACTGCTACGTGAAGGGAGAAATGTTCTACTGGTTGAACACTTCTAAAAACAGTCAGGCAGAAGTGGACTATCTGACGGTGAAGAACGGAAGCATAGTTCCCGTTGAAGTGAAAGCAGCCAAACAGGGAAGCATGCAGAGTCTTTGGATTTTCATGCGCAAGTATCATTTGGGCGAAGCTGTCCGCACGTCGCTTGAGAACTTCGGGCAATTATATTACTACGATCCTCAGGCGGATAACAGCGAACGCCACGTCAGCATCATTCCTCTTTATGCTTTGAGCAGTTTGTAGGTGATTGGGAGACGAGCGTGGAGTCAATCGTGGCTCAAAGATTGGACTTGGGGAACGCAAAACGAGCGATGTCGCGGCGCGTCTCCCCTACTCTTTTGCCTATAGTTTGCATAAATCCCCGGATTTTGTGCAACAAGTTGCTCAAATCTCGTATCTTTGCGCCCAAGTTTGCGAAGATTGGCGGCGGCTCGGCAAAATGTGCAAGCAAGCTTGCCCTTTTGCGCTCGCCTTGTACAATCTTTGCGCCCAAGTTTGCGAAGATTGGCGGCGGCTCGGCAAAATGTGCAAGCAAGCTTGCCCTTTTGCGCTCGCCTTGTACAATCTGTGCGCCCGTATTTTGCGAAGATTGGCGGCGGTCTTGCCTTCCATGTCTTCTACCTTCACCTCCTTATCCCCTACCCTATCCTTCACGCTATGCCTCTTCTTCAGAATTTTGACGATTTGACGCTTCAGCTCTGTCGCTCTTCCCAACGGGTGAGCCTGGCTGTTGTTTGCGGTAGCGACGAAAGCACTTCCCGCGCTGCCATGAAAGCGGTGGCGGACGGTTTCGCCCGTGTCGTCTTCGTGGGTCACGAAGAAAAGATTCGCGAACTGCCGTGGGTGGCTTCTGCTCCGGCGGAGCATGTCGATTTCCTTTCCGCCGATGACGACGCCGATGCCGCACGCAAAGGCGTGGAGTTGGTGCGCGGGGGACGCTGCGGCGTGTTGGTGAAAGGTTTGCTCCACACCGCGAGTCTGCTCCGGGCAGTGCTGAACAAGGAAGGAGGACTGCTCGCGCCGCATGGAGTGCTCACCCACGTCGCCGTTGCGGAAATTCCGGGGCGACGGAAACTGCTTGCCTTCACCGACGCGGCAGTCATCCCCTACCCCACTCAAGTGCAGCGCATGGTGCAGGTCGAAGTGCTCGCCCGCGTCATTCGTTCGCTGGGTCAGAACGAGCCGCGCATCTCCCTCCTGCATTGTGCCGAGACAGTCAGCGACAAGTTCCCCCACACTTTGGGCTATGACGAAATCAAGCAAGCGGCGGCGCAGGGGCGTTGGGGAAAGTTGCGCGTGGACGGACCTCTCGATTTGCGCACCTCCCTCGACGCTGCCGCACTCAAAGTCAAGGGCATTCAGTCCTGCTTGGAGGGCGACGCCGACGGACTCGTGTTGCCCGATTTGGAAAGCGGAAACCTGCTCTACAAAGCCCTGCCGCTCTTCTGCGGAGCCCGCGAGGCAGGAATCTTGCAGGGAACGACGGCGCCTGTCGTTCTGCCGTCGCGCGGCGACAGTCCCGAGGACAAGTTCCTCAGCATCGCGCTGGCGGTCAAAAGCCTCTGAGACGCGCTTTCGGCGACAGTGCCTCTCCCCTACTCTACTCTGAATCTCCTATATACATTATATATCCCTTTTCCCCATGAACCAATCCCTTGGTCCGGACGCAGCACAATCCGTGCCTTCTCCCGGCTATCGCATCTTGGTCATCAATCCCGGCTCCACTTCCACAAAAGTGGCAGTATTTTTGGACGAGCATCCTTTGCTGGTCTCCGTCATTCGCCATCAGCCGGAAGAACTCGCGCCTTTCAAACACATCACGGAGCAACATGAGTTCCGTCGGAATTTGGTTTTGAAGTGGTTGGAGGAAAATGACATCCCTTTCGTTTTTGATGCGATTATTGGTCGCGGAGGTTTGACAAAGCCCATCCCGGGCGGCGTCTATCGCGTGAATCGAAAGATGTGTTACGACACTTTCTACGCGCTTCGCAAACATGCTTGCAATCTGGGCTGCCTCATCGCCAAAGAGTTGGCACAGATGCAAACCAACGGCTGCCAGGCATATATTGCCGACCCCGCAGTCGTCGATGAACTTTTGCCGGAAGCAAGAATCAGCGGCTCGCCCCTTATGCCGCGGCTGAGCATCTGGCATGCGCTGAACCAGAGAGCCATTGCGCGACGCCACGCCAAGGCGATGGGAACGACCTACGACCGACTCAATCTCATCATCTGCCACCTCGGCGGCGGTATCTCGGTCGCAGCCCACGACCACGGCAGAGCCGTCGATGCGAACAACGCTTTGGACGGCGAAGGTCCTCTTTCGCCCGAAAGAGCCGGCACGCTTCCCGCCTCCGATTTGATTCATCTTTGTTTCTCGGGGCGCTACACGGAGGACCAACTCAAACGGCGCGTGGCAGGAAAGGCGGGATTGATGGCACACCTCGGCACGACCGACGTCAAACAAATCCTCGCGATGAAAGACTCCGGCGACAAACGCGCCGCGCTGCTCATCGACGCGATGATTTATCACACGGCAAAATACATCGCTGCCGAGGGCGCTGTATTGAAAGGGAAGATTGACGCCATCTTGATTACGGGCGGTATGGCGTATTCGGACTACATCACCAACCACCTCCGAGAGCGTGTGAACTGGATGGCACCCGTCTATGTCTATCCCGGCGAAGATGAGATGGAAGCTTTGGCTCTCAACGCCTTGGCGGTGCTGAAGGGCGAACGCGTGGCGAAAGAATACGAATAAGTTTTTCGGAAAATATGTTTTTCTGAAACGTGGAATCGTTTTTCAGAAAAGAAAACGGACATTTTTGAAACACAAAAACAGCGGACACAGCCGCGGAAGAGAATTTCCGTGAGTGTGTCCGCTGTTTTTTCGGCAGGAGCGTTTCAGTTCTGTGCTTCGCCCGCCTGTTCTTTAAACTTCGCGAGTCCTTCTCTCAACCAATTGACGTAGGCTTCAACGTTCTCGTCGTAGGAGCGTGCCGGTGCGAGCGGCTTTCCTTCGTGGTCAAGGAGCACATAGAAAGGCTGGGCGTTCGCGCCGAACTTCCGGCGTTGCAGATAGCTCCACTTGTCGCCCACGGTGCGCAGAGTGGTTGTCACGCCGTTTTCTTCGACGTCGGTGGGAGAGGAGAGGGGAGTCTTTTCATCGACATAGAGCGAAATCAAGACGTAATCCTTGCGAATGATGTCCCGAACGCGGGCATCGTGCCAAACAGCGAGCTCCATTTTTCGGCAGTTGACACAGCCGTGTCCCGTGAAATCGAGCAGCACCGGCTTGCCGGTTTGCTTGGCGTAAGCCATACCCTTTTCGTAGTCCTTGAAATCCGCCTCGACCTTGACGGGGTCGAGGTTGAAGTCTTGAGTGGAGAGAGGCGGAGCAAAGGCGCTGACAGCTTTCAAAGGAGCGCCCCAAAGTCCGGGAACCATGTAGATGGCGAAAGCCAAGGAACAGAGCGCCACGAAGAACGCGGGGACTGAAGTCTTCCGGTCTTCTTCGTCGTCGTGGGGGAACTTGATGAGCCCGAGGAGATAAAGTCCGAGCAAAGCAAAGAGCACAATCCACAAGGTCAAGAAAGTTTCGCGGTCCAGCAAATGCCAGCCGTAGGCAAGGTCTGCCACGGAGAAGAATTTCAAAGCAAAAGCGAGCTCAAGGAAGCCCAAGACGACCTTCACTTTGTTCAGCCAGCCGCCGCTCTTGGGTGCGCTCTTCAGCCAGGTCGGGAAGAGAGCGAAAAGGGTGAAGGGAAGCGCGAGAGCTACTGCAAAACCGAGCATTCCGACGGTCGGAGCCAGCGCGGAACCGCCGTTCGTGCTCACTTCCACCAACAAAAATCCGATGATCGGACCGGTGCAGGAAAAGCTCACCAAGGAAAGCGTGAATGCCATCAAGAAAATGCTCAGCAATCCTGTCGTGGCTTCCGCTTTTCGGTCAACAGCGTTGCCCCATCCCGAGGGAAGCGTGATTTCAAAGCCGCCGAGGAAGCTGGCAGCAAAGACCAGCAGCATCAGACAGAAGAGCATGTTGAACACCGCGTTGGTCGAGAGGTCGTTCAAGGCACTCGCGCCGAAGATGGAGGTGATGATGAGACCGAGACCGACATAAATGACGATGATGCTGACGCCGTAGGTCACGGCATCGCGGATGCCTTTCCTTCTGTTCCCGCTGCGCTTGAGGAAGAAACTGACTGTCATCGGGATGATAGGCCAAACGCACGGCGTGAAAAGTGCCAGAAGTCCTCCGAGGAAACCCAGGAAGAAGATAAGGTAGAAAGGCTTGCTCGTGACGTCTTCCGCGTCGCCGCCAAGTTCCTTCAATTCGTCGATGACGGGCGCCCACCAAGTGTCAATCTCCGTGCCGTCGGCGAGGAGGTTAGGGGAGGGGAGGGCAGTCTCCGTAGAGTCGGCAGCGGCGGTAGCTTCGTCCTCTTTTTCTTCTGCAGCGGCGGCAGCGGCGGCATTTTCGTCAGCCTCCTTTGCCGCATTCGTTTTCAGAGCTTCGGTCTTGTCGGTCGCTTTTGCCGCGACGGCTGCTTCCGGTCCGTCAGTTCCTTTGACGGAAGCGTTCACACTGGTCGGCGGAAGGCAGTTCTGGTCGTTGCAGGCGCCATATTTCAGATAACCTTTCAGTTCATAGTTTTTCTCCGTCAGCTCAATGCGTTGCGTGAAAGTTGCTTTGCCGACGAAGAAACTGACGGGCATGTCAAAAATCGGGTCATTCTCGTGGACGGCGCCCGGTCCGGGCTTCAGCGTTCCCAAGGTTTTTGCGCCTTTCGCTTCGTCCACGCCGAAGGAAGCTCGGGTAGGTCCTCCGGCAGCAAAGTCATTGGAGTAGATGTGCCAGCCGGGCGCTGCCGTACCGGTGAAAATGATGTCAATCGTCTTGGCATCCACGCGTTTATAAGTCACGCTAAAATTGATTTGCGCGCTCAGCGTCAGGAGTCCTGCCATCAGCAGGAACAGGGTGGCGGTCAGTTTTTGTTTCATGTTTTTCTTTGAAAATGAAAGTAGGGGAGAGGAGGCGGCGAACTTACTTTTTGTCAGTGCAGTCGCCTGTTCCTCTGAGTTTTCTCGTCTCAGAGCGGGTGCAAAGTTAATGTTTTCCGTTGGATATTTGGCACTTGGCTTTTTGTCGTGGGGGAGAGGCGTTGCGCTCGGCGAGGGGGGGGGAGCGGTTCTCGTTGAAAACGGGCGCGGCGGTCAGTGTGCTTCGAGCCAGTTCTTACCAACGCCGCAGTCAGCGATAAGAGGAACGCTCATATTGAAAGCCTGCTGCATCTCATTGATGACCAAATCCTTCACGTGTTCCAGTTCTTCGGGCGGGACGCTGAAGTTGAGTTCGTCGTGCACCTGAAGAATCATTTTTGTCTTCAGATTCTCTTCGCGAAGCTTTTTGTCGATGCGAATCATGGCGACTTTGATGATGTCGGCGGCAGTTCCCTGAATGGGAGCGTTCACAGCGTTTCGCTCGGCGTAACCTCTGACGACAGCGTTGCGCGAGTTGATGTCCGGAAGGTAACGGCGGCGCCCGAAGGCGGTGAGAATGTAGCCCTTTTCTTTTGCCTTTTCGACACTCTCGGCAATGTAGTCCTTGATGCGCGGATAGGTGGAGAAATAGTTGTCAATGAGCTGCTTCGCTTCCGTTCGAGAAACCTCCATTCTTTCCGCCAAACCGAAAGCGGAGATACCATAGATGATGCCAAAGTTTGCAGTCTTCGCCTTTCTTCTTTCATCGCGGCTGACATCTTCCAGCGACTTGTGAAAGATTCGGGAAGCGGTGGCAGCATGTATGTCTTTGCCTTCGCAGAAGTCCTTGACGAGATTCTCGTCTTGACTCAAATGCGCCATGATGCGCAGTTCGATTTGCGAGTAGTCTGCGGAGAAGAAAACACATCCCTCTTCGGGGACAAAAGCTTTTCGAATCTCTCTCCCGTCTTCCCCTCTGACGGGAATGTTTTGGAGATTGGGATTAGAGGAGCTCAGACGTCCCGTCGCGGTGACTGCTTGGTTGAAAGAGGTGTGAATGTGGTGGGTCTCGGGGTTTATGAGTTTCGGCAGGGCTTCCACGTAGGTGCTAAGGAGTTTCTTCAAACCTCGATGAGCCAAAATCTTGCCGACAATGGGGTGCCGCGAGCGAATCGCTTCGAGCACTTCCTCGCCCGTCTGATACTGTCCGCTCTTCGTTTTCTTTGCTTTCTCGTTGAGTTTCAGTTCGTCGAAGAGCACTTCTCCGACTTGTCGCGGCGAGGTCAGCACGAAGGGATGTCCCGCGAGCTCGAAGATTTCTTTTTCGAGGGATTCCATGCGTTCCGTGAATTGCTTTGCGGTCTCCGCCAAGGCGTTTGTGTCCAAGCAGACTCCTTCCATTTCCATGCGAGCCAGCACCGGCATGAGCGGCATTTCGATTTCGTCGAAAACTTTCCGAAGATTGTTTTCCTCAAGTTCCTTTTCGAGTGGCTTCATGAGACGCAGCGCCACGTCGGCATCCTCGCAGGCGTAATCTTTTACGCTTTCGGGCTGGAGCATGTCCATTGTGCGCTGATTTTTTCCTTTCGGACCAATGAGTTCTTCAATCTTGATGGTCTCATAGTCAAGATAGATTTCAGCAAGGTAGTCCAAACCGTGACGAAGTTCCGGTTGCACGAGATAGTGGGCGAGCATCGTGTCGAACATCGGAGCGGCGACTTCGACGCCGTAGCGTTTGAGCACCGTGAAGTCGTACTTCAGATTTTGCCCGACCTTCAAAATTTTCACGTTCTCGAAGAAAGGACGGAAAATGTTCACCATTGCTCGCGCTTTCTCCGTTTCACGTGGAACTGCCACGTACCACGCTTTTCCTCCCTCTGCTGCAAAGCTCATTCCGACTAATTTTGCGCTCACCGCCTCGGTTGAAGTCGTTTCCGTGTCAAAAGCTACGGTTGAGAATGTCAAAATTTCGTCACACAATCTCTTTGCTTCTTCTTCATTTTCAATGAGAAAATATTCGTGAGTGACGTCTTTTAAGCGCTTGTGGCTCGTTTCTTTCAAACCACTCGGAAGAGCGTCCGTCTCTAAGTCAAAGAGAAGCCCCAACCCGTTAGAGGTTTTTAACTTCTCTTGCTGTTCGTCCTCGTCCATCTTCTTGATGAACTGTCGGAACTCCAAATCCTCGAAAATGGGTCGGAGGAGATTTTTGTCTGCCGTCGTTCTTTCGAGTTGTTTCAAGTCGAGCGTGAGCGGCACGTCGGTTTTGATGGTGACGAGGAATTTGGAGAAACGAATTTGTTCGGCGTTCTCCTCCACTTTCTTTTTCAGCGCGCCTTTCAGTTCCGACGTCGCTTCGAGCAGGTGGTCGATGGAGTCAAATTGTTGGATGAGTTTCGCGGCAGTCTTTTCTCCGACGCCCGGGCATCCCGGGATGTTGTCCGCCGTGTCTCCCATGAGTCCGAGCAAATCGATGACCTGTTCCGTCCGTTCAATGCCATATTTTTCACACACTTCCTTCGGTCCGAGCGTCTCCAAACCTCCGCCGCCGTGTTTGGGGCGACGCATGAAAATCCCCGGTTTCACCAACTGCGCGTAGTCCTTATCGGGCGTCACAAGGTGCACTTCGAGTCCTTGTTCAGCAGCTTGCACGGCAAGGGTTCCGATGACGTCGTCCGCCTCGTAGCCCGGCACTTCAAGGATGGGAATGCGATAGGCGCAGATGATTTCTTTGATGACGGGCACCGAAGCTTTGATGTCCTCCGGTGTGGCTTCGCGTTGTGCTTTGTAGGCGGGAAATGCCTCGTGTCGGAACGTGCCGCCCGGCGGGTCAAAGGCAATGCCGACATAGTCCGGATTCTCCTTTTTCAGGATGTCCTCGAGTGTGTTCACGAAGCCAAAGATGGCAGACGTGTTCTGACCTTTCGAGTTGATGCGCGGACTGCGGATGAGCGCGTAGTAGGCACGGTAAATCAGTGCGTAAGCATCGAGCAGATAGAGCTTCTTCATATATTATTTATGTCTTTTCTTCGTGAGAAATCAGTCTTTCTTTCGTGTTTATTTTCGTCTTTATCTACGTGAGCATTATGCTTTTCTTTCTTTCGTCAGATTTTTCTTCCGGAAAGTCTTTGTGCAAAAATAGGGGAAAAGGGTCGGGTGGGGAAGCGTTCTGCTCGCTTTTGTCGTTTTAGAGGGTTCTTTCTGCGTCTTTTTGGTCTTTTTTTCTGCCTTTTCCTCTCCTAAGTGTCGAAAACACCCTCCAAACGTTTTGTGTTTTGCCCCTCAAGTACTAATTTTGCCGTTCAATAAGATAACCCTTTCTTCATGGACTCACTTTCCCTCATTCGCAAGCCGGTGGCGGCGGAACTGGAGCAGTATCGTGCGCTTTTCGATGGTGCTCTGCAGCATGATGACGATTTTCTCGGTCATGCCTTGGCTTACGTGCGTCAGCGCCGCGGCAAGATGATGCGTCCGCTTTTGGTGCTGCTCATGGCGAAAGAATTGGGAAAAGTAGGTGAAAAGTCGTTGCGCTCTGCCGTCACGCTCGAACTTTTGCACACGGCATCGCTCGTCCACGATGACGTTGTCGATGAAAGTCAGGAACGCCGCGGACAGCGTTCCGCCAATGCCGTTTTCGACAACAAAGTGGCTGTGCTTCTGGGTGATTATTTGCTCTCGCAGGCTTTGCTGAATGCGGCAGAAACAGGTAATTTGGAAGTCGTTCGCATCATTTCGCGGCTCGGCGGAACACTCTCGGAAGGAGAGATTTCCCAACTTGCCGCCATACGTAACGAAGAAGTCAGCGAAGATGCCTATTTCCACATCATTCATCACAAGACCGCCGCACTTTTCGCCGCTTGCGCCCGCCTCGGCGCCATCTCCGCCGGAGGAGATGCTGACTACGTCGAACGCGCCACGAAATTCGGCGAACTCATCGGCATTTGCTTCCAAATTCGTGACGACATTTTCGACTATTTCTCTGACGGTAGCATCGGCAAACCCACCGGAAACGACATGCGAGAGGGCAAACTGACGCTCCCCGCGATTCATGCGTTGAAAACGGCGGGAAATGCAGAAACCGAGGCGCTCGTGAAGCGAATCAAGTCCGGCGAGGCGTCGTCCGAGGACATTGCTTCCATGGTCGAGTTTACGGTCAAAAACGGTGGCATCGACTATGCGCGTCAGACCATGAAAAAGTTGCGCGACGAAGCCGTTGCGATGCTCGAAGCCTGGCAGAACGAAGAGGTCAGAGACGCGCTGAAACGCTACATGGACTTCGTCATCGAACGGGCGTTGTAAGTCAAAATTTTTCGCACTTTTTCGGTGGGCGACGGCGCACTTTAGGTCAGTCCGCGATTGGTCAATTTTTCCGATTTTTCGGTTCTGACGCGTTTTTAACACTTTTGGATAAGGACGATTTTCGTGCTATATTTGTGTAAAGAAAAGGAGACAGGCGTTTGCTTGCCTCCTTTTCTGTTGTTTTCGCAGAAAATCGGGCAAAAAAGTCTTTGAAAAATAAATTTTTGTCAGTAGAAAATTCAAATTTTCTTCCGGCTCAAATTTTTGAGTCAAAGCTTAGGAAAAACTTTCAAGGAGATAGTGAAATTTTCCCGAAACATAGTGTTTTGAGAAGTTAAAGATGTTAATGTCGGCTTCCTTCAAAATTGTTCCATTTTTCCGATTCATAGCATTTTGTTTCCTCGTTTTTTTATTTCGTTTTTGTCAATATTTTTCGCAGTTTGTGGGGTGCTGATGATGTAGGCGAATGCGATGACGGCAGTATAGGAGGTGCAGTGTCCCACTGCACACAGTCACCATTTCATTTTCGTTGGTTGCCCCGTGCAGGGCGAACGGCGATGACGGAAGTATAGGAGGTGCAGTGTCCCACTGCACACAGTCACCTTTTCGTTGCCGATGGTAGCCCCGTGCAGGGCGGACACGATGAATCGCGTCCCTACACGCAACCATCACTTTTTCGATGATAGCGACGCGGGTAAATAATTGAAATACAAATGTTTTGAGGTCGGTCAGCATGTAGGGACGCGATTCATCGCGCCCGCGCCACCAATTGCAACAATTATCGAATTGATGCTCGCAGGTGGCTGGGTGACGTGAGACACGTCACCTCCTATTTCTTTGCGCCGCTAATCCGATTCATCGCGTCCGCGCCATCAATTGCAACAATTATCGAATTGATGATCGCAGTTGGCTGGGTGACGTGAGACACGTCACCTCCTATTTTTTTGCGCCGCTAATCCGATTCATCGCGTCTGCGCCACCGTGGGTGCAATGTTTTCTTCGGTTGTGTGTTCCGTACATCCAAATATTAATTGTTTCTTGATTGTTGGGCATAAATAGGCGAGGTGACGCGCCTTGCATCACTTTGGTCAGAAGAAAACAAGCAGGAGTTTGGACGAAACCAAACGTGGTTGCCGCTGTTTCTCAATTGCTGACCATTTGATGCAGGGCGCGTCACCTCTTGTTCGCGGTTCGCACTCGCGTTTCCTTGATTGCGGATTCTTTCGCGTTAGCGCGTTTTTCGCGCATTCACCGCAGGTTTTTCCTGTCAAAGCGATGAAATGCGCTCAAATCGCCGCAAATCGCGGTTTTCAGAAAGGTTTCACGTCTTCTCCCAAAATCTCCGTGACGAGAAGGTTTGCCAGACGGCTCGTTCCAATGCGGAAATGGCCGTCTTTAACGAACTCTTCGCCCAGGATTTCGCGCACGACGGTGTAGAAGCTGATGGCTTCATCGACGGTTTTGATGCCTCCGGCGGCTTTGAAGCCCACGAGGTTTCCGGTCTGCTCGTGATATTCCTTGATGGCTTGACACATGACGTAGGCTGCCTCAAGCGTGGCGGCAGGTTCAATCTTTCCCGTGCTGGTCTTGATGAAATCTGCGCCGGCATACATGGCAAGAATTGATGCCTTCTTGATGTTCACGGCAGTCTGGAGTGCGCCTGTTTCAAGGATAACTTTGAGGGGACGTCCTCCCGTGGCGGCTTTGATTTCCTGAATCTCGTCGGCGCAGGTCTCGTAGTCTCCGCTGAGGAACTGCCCGACGCTCAGCACGCAGTCAATCTCCGTGGCACCGTCATGGACGGCGAGCGCGGTTTCTGCGGTCTTGATTTCGATGAAGGTTTGAGAAGAGGGAAATCCGCCTGCCACGCAAGCCACTTCCACACCGTCTGCTTCGAGCGAAGTGCTGACGATTTGTGCGAAGTTGGGATAGACGCAGACCGTGGCGAGATGCGGGAGGTCGGGATGAGCATCTGCGAAGTCGTTGACTTTCTCAACGAATTTCAAGACGCTCTCCTGTGAGTCGGTCACTTTGAGTGTGGTCAGTTCGACGGTAGCGAGCAAATCACGTCGTACCTCCGGGGTGTCATAGAGGGCGCGTTTCTCTTCGACAAGTCGGTGAACGGCGTCGCTGACCGCTTCGTCGTGGAGATGGAGGTCGTATTTCGCAAACGCTTGTTCGTAGATGCTGAGCGGGTGTTGCTCTTCGGAGCCACAGTGTTCTTCGTGGCAGTGGCAGTGTGTTTCAGACATTTTTCGGGAGTTTTTTATGTGTGATTTTATGTGTGTTCAATCGGCTTTCTCAGTCTTTCAGACGGTGTCAGTTCTTTCCGATTATCTCAGTTTTTCGTTGTTTTGGTGGCGCGTTTTGTCGCGTTTCGTTTTCTTTTCCATGTTCTTCCGAAACGCTTCAGAGAGGTTCACGCCGGTTTGGTTGGCGAGGCAGACGAGCACCCAAAGCACGTCTGCCATTTCGTCGGCGAGGTTGGCGCTTTCTCCGGCTTTGAAGGACTGCTGTCCGTAGGTTCGTGCCATGACTCTTGCCAACTCGCCCACTTCTTCGGTGAGGCACGCCATGTTCGTGAGCTCGTCGAAATAGCGAACGCCGATGGTGCGAATCCAATCGTCCACTTCGCGCTGCACGTCGGCAAGGGTGGGGGAGGGAACGGAGGTTTCGGAACTCGGGACAAAGGGTTCCACGTGGTTTTCTTTCATGTCGGCGAGGGGTTAGGAAGGGTGAGAGTGTGCGTGGTTTTGATGCTCGGTGCGGGGAGCTTATTCCTTGTTTTTTGTGTCCATGCAAATGGTGACGGGACCGTCGTTCAGCAGTTCCACCTTCATGTCTGCGCCAAACTCTCCCGTACCTACTTCCTTCCCGATTTCCTTGGAAAGCGCGCGGACGAAGTGTTCGTAGAGCGGAACGGCATGGGCGTGTCCCGCGGCTCGGATGTAGCTCGGACGATTCCCCTTTTTGTAGGAAGCCATCAAAGTGAACTGACTGACAACCAAAACGTTGCCGTCCACATCCGCCAGACTGAGGTTCATGACTCCCTGTTCGTCGTTGAAGACTCGGAGTCCGTGGATTTTTCTGCAAAGCCAGTCAGCATCTTCCTGTGTGTCAGCCTCTTCAATGCCTAAGAGGACGAGAAAACCTTGGCGGATGGCTGACTTTACTTTCCCGTCAATCGTGACGGAAGCGTGGCTGACTCTTTGGATGACTGCTCTCATGAGGGTGATTTAAGGGGTTAGTGGGTTGTTCCTTGCCGGGAGAGGGCAGGGGACAGGCGCAAAAGTAGCGAAAATCCTGCATTTGTCGTCTGCTTGTCGGCTCAGACTTTGTGAAGTGCCTCGAAAATCTGTGCTCCCTTGGCGTTTCCCAGAAGTTCTTGGAGTTCCGTGAGCGTGGCTTCTTTCACTTTTTTGACGCTCTTGAACTGTTTCAAAAGTTTCTCTTTGGTGGCGGGTCCGATGCCAGCCACGGCGTCCAATTCTGATGCCGTCTGTCGTTTGGAACGTTTGTCTCGGTGGAAGGAAATGGCGAAGCGGTGCACCTCGTCCTGCATCGCCGTGAGCGTTCTGAAAAGTTGGCTGTTCGGCTTGACGCCAATGGTGGCGGGCGGATTCCCGTAGAGCATCTCGCGAGTCCGGTGGCGACTGTCTTTGGCAAGCCCCGCAATCGGAATCCGGAGTCCCATTTCATCTTCCACGACTTCGCGAATGACTTCCATCTGTCCGCGTCCGCCGTCAGCAATGATGAGGTCCGGCAACTCTTCTTCCTCTTCCACGAGTCGCTGATAGCGGCGGCGCACAACCTCCTTCATGGAGGCGTAGTCGTCAGCCCCGACGGCGCCTTGAAGAATATATTTCCGATACTCTTTCTTCGAGGGTTTCAACTTTCGGAACACGACGCACGCAGCAACCGCATCCTCGCCCTGAATGTGGGAATTGTCGAAAAGTTCAATGTGGAAAGGAAGCTTGGGCAGACTCAAATCGTCGCGTATTTCCTTCAAAAGCCGCGTCAGTTTCTGTTCGGGATTCAGTTTCTCGGCTTGCTTCATGCGGTCGAAACGATACTGTTTGACGTTGAGCAGACTGAGGTCGAGAAGTTTCTTTTTGTCGCCCTTTTGCGGGATGGTCTGCGTGAAAAGACTTTCGGGAAGGTCCACGTGAAAGGGGACGACAATTTCTTTCGCGTGACTGTCGTAGCGGGAACGCATTTCCACAATGCCTAAGGCTAAGAGTTCGGCGTCAGTCTCCTCAAGTTTTTTCTTGTATTCAAAGGTAAAAGCGCGGTTGATGCAGCCATCGACGACGTGCAGGTAGTTGATGTATGCCACCCTTTCTTCGCTTTCGATGTGAAAGACATCAATGTGGTGCAAGACCGAGGAAACGACAACGCTTTTGGCGTGGAATTTTTCGATGAGGTCATAGCGTCGTTTGATTTCTTGCGCTTCTTCGAAACGGAGTTCCTCGGCGAGCGCAAGCATTTGCTGACGCATTCGCTGAGCTACCTCCGAGGTGTTCCCTTTGAGAATCTCTTTGCACGCTTCAATGTTTCTGACATACTCCTCCCGGCTTTGCTTGCCCACGCACGGAGCGAGGCAGCGCTTGATGTGGTAGTCCAGACAAACGGCATACTTGCCCGTCTTCACGCCCTCCTCGGTGAGGGGCTGCCGACAGGGACGAATTTGGTAGAGATCTTGGAAAAGTTCCAACAAAGCCGTCAGGGTGGGGAGGTGGCTGTAAGGACCGTAGTACGTGGCTCCCCTTTCCTTCCGATTTCTCGTTTTGAAAATCCGCGGAAGATACTCATGCGTCACCGCGATGGAGGGATAGGTTTTGTCGTCCTTGAGAAGGACGTTGTAGTGCGGCTTATACTTTTTGATAAGGTTGTTCTCAAGAAGCAGCGCGTCTTCTTCCGTGTTCACTACGACGTATTTAATGTCGCGGATGTGGCGCACGAGGAGGGCGGTCTTTCGAGTCTGCTGCTCTTTGTTGAAATAAGAGCTCACCCTTCTTTTGAGATTTTTCGCTTTGCCGACATAGATAATCCTCCCGGTTGCATCCAGATATTGGTAGCAACCGGGAGTTTCCGGCAGATTGGCAACAATTCCGCTGAGATGGGCATCTTTTGTTTCTTCTGCGGACTTCATGCGTTTCTTTCGAGCGTTTTTTATTCTTTAATCGTCAGGAGCGTGGTCACGTCAAGGTCTTTCCCGAGGAACTTTCTTCCTTCCAGTCCTTCCATCTGTAACTCGATGAGGAAATTGATGAAGACTTTTTTCGGTCCGAAGTGCTTCACGAGATCGTAGGCTGCCTGCATGGAACCGCCGGTGGCGAGAAGGTCGTCGTGAATCAAAACCACGTCGTTCTCTTCAATCGCATCGGTGTGGATTTCGATAGTGTCGTAGCCATACTCTTTCAGATAGGTTGCCTTTCTCGTTTCTGCGGGAAGCTTTCCCGGCTTTCGCGCCATGACGAATCCGGCGTTCAGTTTTTCTGCCAGCATGGAACCCATGACGAATCCTCGACTTTCGATTCCTACGACCTTGGTAATTCCTTTGTCTCGGTAGAGACGCACCAATTCCTCCAACATCTCGTGAATGCACTCGGAGTTCTTGAAGAGCGTACTAACGTCTTTGAAATGTATTCCGGGTTTAGGAAAATCCGGCACGTTTCTAAGATTTGCTAAAAGCAGTTTCTCGTTCATAAAGTCTTGATTTGTTATGTTTTTAATAATGTTTGTTTCACGTGGAACTTTAAATCGTGCATCTCGCCTTGTTGAAGTTTTTCTCTAAGTCTGAGATACGTTCTTATCTCCCTAAGAGCACGAGCAACACACTGATGTCAGAGGGCGACACTCCGGGGATTCGGCTTGCCTGAGCAAGCGTTTCGGGATTGATGGCGGAAAGTTTCTGACGCGCCTCCGTGCTGAGCTGCGTGATTTCTTCGTAATTAAAGTGGTTGGCAATTCGAATATCTTCCAGTCTCTGCATTTTGTCGGCAAGCGCTCTTTCGCGAGCGATGTAACCATGGTACTTCATTTCGATTTCTGCTGCTTCCATCGTCTCCTCTCTTTCGTCGGTGATGGATTCAAGGAGATGTCCGAACTCTTTGATTTCGGAAGAAAGCAACGAAAGCGAAAGCTGCGGACGATTGATGAGATCAAAAATTCGCGTTCCTCCCGCAAGCGGTGTCGTTCCGACACTTTCGAGAAATGGATTAATCTTTGCTGCTTTTACCGGGAAGTTTCGGCAGAAATCTTCAATAAGTGCTATTTCTTTCTTCTTCTGTTCGAATCGTTCCATGCGCTTTGATGAAGCCAAACCAAACTTTTGCGCGTAAGAAGTTAAGCGCATATCAGCATTATCCTGACGAAGAAGAATGCGATATTCTGCGCGGGACGTAAACATTCGGTAAGGCTCATCTACGCCTTTGGTGACCAAATCATCGATAAGCACGCCGATATATGCTTCATCTCTTTTCAGAGTGAATTCATCGTTGTTCGTGCATTTCATCGCGGCGTTGATTCCCGCTACGATTCCTTGTCCGGCGGCTTCTTCGTAGCCCGTGGTTCCGTTCACCTGGCCTGCGAAGAACAGACCCTTCACTTTTTTTGATTCCAACGTATGTTTCAACTGCGTGGGCGGGAAGAAATCATATTCAATCGCATATCCCGGACGATAGACCCGTATGTCGCGGAAACAACTCATTTGTTTGAGTGCTTCAATCTGCACATTCATCGGAAGACTCGAAGAAAAACCGTTCAGATAAAGCTCATTTGTGTCGATTCCTTCGGGCTCCAGAAAAAGCGGATGGTGGTCTCGGTCCGGGAAAGTGACGAGTTTTGTTTCGATGCTCGGACAATAGCGCGGTCCGATGCTTTGTATTTGTCCGTTGTAGAGCGGTGAATCCTTCAGTCCGCTTCTCAGAACTTCGTGCACTTTCTCATTCGTTTCGCAAGTCCAACACGGGAGCTGCGGAAGGGGACGTGCGGGAGAAATGAAGGAAAAGCGATGAAAGTCCGTTTCGCCCGGTTGTTCCGTCATTTCCTCCAGGTGCACGCTTCTTTTGTCAATTCTCACCGGTGTTCCCGTCTTCATTCGCGCATGTTCGATTCCGAGCGCGGAGATGGAGTGGGTGAGTTGCGTGGCGGCGGGTTCGGCGCATCTTCCTCCCGGAACTTTTGTTTTTCCAACGTGCATCAGCCCGTTGAGGAAAGTTCCGGCGGTGATGACGACCGACTTGGCGCGCAGTTCAGCCCCCCAGAGTGTGCGGACGCCGATGACTTCGTTGTTTTCGGTGAGAATCTCAGTCGCTTCATCCTGCCAGATGGAAAGATTTGGCGTGTTCTCGAGTCTTCTTCGCCATTCCCAAATGAAACGAGAACGGTCGCATTGCGCTCTCGGACTCCACATCGCAGGACCTTTTGAACGATTCAGCATTCTGAACTGAATGGCGGTCGCATCGGTGACTTCGCCCATTTGACCGCCTAAGGCGTCGATTTCGCGTACTATTTGTCCTTTTGCGATTCCGCCGACAGCGGGATTGCAACTCATTTGTGCGATTTTGTTCATGTCCATCGTGACGAGGCAGGTTTCGGCACCCATTCTCGCGGCGGCGGACGCTGCTTCGCATCCGGCATGTCCTGCGCCAATCACTATGACATCAAAACGAAAGATTGTCTGCATCTTTTTTCAGAGGTTTCAAAAACATGTTGGGGTCAAACAACCGTGCAAAATTACGAAAAAAAGAAAGCCCGCTTTGTCGGAAAAAGAAAAAGCCCTATTTTTGTTGGTTTAACAACGCCCTGTTTTCAAAATAGAAAGCAAAAGCAGGAGACGGTGTTAGCCCTATTCCTCACAAACCAATCCCAAAAAAACATGGAATATCTGCTGCACTACGTTTGGCAACATCGCTGCTACGACGCCTCAAAGCTCGTCACCGCGGAAGGAAAGAAAATAGAAGTTCTCGACCCCGGCATACATAATATAATGTATTCCGGTCCCGACTTCATCAATGCCAAGATAAAAGTCGAAGGTGTTGTTTGGGCGGGAAATGTCGAAATACATCTTCGCTCTTCTGACTGGAAAAGACATCACCATGAGCGCGATGAAGCCTACAACAACGTGATTCTGCACGTCGCCGAGCAGATTGACGCCGAAGTCCAAACTGCGGCAGGGCGCACGCTTCCCCAACTGCAACTCTCCATTCCAGAAAAACTCGAGGCAAACTACAGAGAGTTGCAAATGGAGGAGACCTATCCGCCTTGTTACCGCGTCATTCCAAAGCTTCCCTTGCTCACGGTGCATTCTTGGATGAGTCGTCTCTCCGTCGAACGACTCGAGGAGAAAACACGCCGGATTGACGACTATCTGCGCCGAACCGGAGACGATTGGGAGCGAGTGTTCTTCATCACATTGGCGAGAAACTTCGGCTTTGGTACCAACTCCGCCGCCTTTGAGCTATGGGCGTTCTCCATAGACCTTAGTTTCTTGGGAAAACATCGCGATGACCCCTTGCAAGTCGAAGCCTTCTTCATCGGGCAGGCAGGACTGTTGGACGAAGCACTCGTTCCGCCGGAACGGCGTGGCGACTACTTCCGCTTGTTGCAAAGAGAATATGATTTTCTCCGCCACAAGTTCGGACTTCAACCCGTTTCGGCAGCACTGTGGCGCTTCGGGCGGCTCCGACCGCAAAACTTTCCCTACGTGCGTCTTTCACAACTCGCCCGCCTCTACAGCGAACACCGAGTGAACTTCTCCATGCTGCTCGAAACCCAAACCAACGATGACTTCCGCCGCCTCTTCCGAGTCGGTGTGACCGACTACTGGCGAACGCACTACACCTTCGGCGCAGAGAGTCGGAGCGTGGAGAAAACGCTGCGGGAGTCCTCGTTGGATTTGTTGCTCATCAACACCGTCTCCCCTTTGCTCTTTGCCTACGGGCGGCACCTCATGGACGAAGATCTTTCGGAGCGCGCCTTCCGCATTCTGGAGCAGATTCCCCCGGAGCGGAACTATATTACTCGCAGTTGGCAGCGTGCCGGCATTGCGGTTGAACACGCCGCCGACAGTCAAGCCCTGATTCAGTTGAGGCAACACTACTGCGAACGAAAAGACTGTCTGCGCTGCCGCTTCGGCTCCGCCTATCTCCGACAGTAAACATCTTCGTTCCGAACCCTTACGTTTTGTATATAAACTCTTGATTAATAGTAAACTAAAGATAAATAAAATCATTCAGATATGCCGAAATATGTTTACAGTCTGCAGATGAAAGTCCGCGACTATGAATGCGATTTACAAGGAATTGTGAACAATGCCAACTATCAGCACTACACCGAGCACACCCGTCACGAGTTTCTGCTCTCTCGCGGCGTCAGTTTCGCGGCGCTTCACGAAAAAGGAATCGATGCCGTCGTGGCTCGCATGCAACTCCAATTCAAAACTCCGCTTCGCAGCGGCGACCTTTTCGAGTCCCGCCTCGCGTTGCGCCGCGAAGGCATAAAATACGTCTTTCAGCAAGACATCTACCGTCTTCCCGACGAAAAAGTCGTGCTGAAGTCCGTGGTCGAGGCAGTGTGTCTCGTGCAGGGAAAAATGGGTTACTGTCAGGAATTGGACCGCTTGATTGAAGAATGATGATGGAAACACTTGCCTCTCTGACCCTCTATTTCCTTCAAAGTCTCTCGGGAAAAGATGCCCTCAAGTTGCTGAATCACTACGGTTCCGCCGAGAAAGTACTTGCTGACGCCGGGAAAGAATTCCCCAAACTGCGAGACCGTTGCTTTTCCGTCGGCGCACTGAACGACGCTCGGAAGAAAGCAGAAAAGGAAATGGAGTTTTGCGAAAAGCGCGGCATTAAAGTTTTGCCCTATCTTTCGGAGGACTATCCCCAACTCTTGAGAGAGGACAACGTCACCGATGCCCCGCCCGTTTTGTTCTACTCCGGGAAATGCGCTCTGCAACGCCGCCGCATGCTGAGCATCGTCGGGACGCGACAAATGACGGACTACGGCAAAGACTTCATTGAACGCTTCATGGCGGATTTGGCACGCTTGCGCCCGGACTTGCTTGTCGTGAGCGGCTTGGCTTATGGCGTAGATATATGTGCCCACCGCGCCGCGCTGAAGAACGGCTTGGAGACGCTGGCTGTCTTGGCGCACGGCTTGGACCGCGTCTATCCCTCCGTGCATCGGCACACTGCCAACGAAATGGTGGAGCACGGCGGACTGCTGACGGAATATCCGCAGGGAAGTACGCCCGAAAGAATCCATTTTGTGGCGAGAAACCGCATTGTGGCAGGCATGAGTGCCGGCACGCTTGTCGTGGAAAGCGCAGTGCATGGCGGCGGGCTGATTACGGCTGACCTTGCCTTTGGCTACGGACGGGAAGTGATGGCGGTTCCCGGCAGGGTGGGGGACACCTATTCCGAAGGCTGCTTGCGTTTGGTGCAACAGCAGAAAGCCAGTCTCGTCACCTCCGCCGAAGATGTGCTGAACGTGCTCGGATGGAAGGCAGAGGAGCAGGCGAAAGTCACTCAGCCGACGCTTTTCCCGGTCTATACTGCCACGCAAGAAAAACTGCTTCAACTCCTTTCTTCCGCCGAAACCATGAGTCTGGACGAACTCGTTCGGGCGACCGACATGAGCATTGCGCAAATCAGCGACGACCTCTTCACTTTGGAAGACATGGGCGCCGTGCGACGCGTTCCGGGAAACCGCTACCGAAGCGTCAGCCTCTGACGAAAGGAGTGCGAAACGTACGCTTTTATAAGAAACAGAGCGCATTACTTAAAATAATGTAATATATTTGCAACCCTACAATCTCCCTTAAACTGCGAAATAGTTTGAAAACATTTGAAGAACTGGGCGTGTCGGAAGAGATTCGTCGCGCCATCGAAGAAATGGGATATGAGCATCCCATGCCTGTGCAAGAAGAAGTCATACCTTATTTATTAGGTGTCGGAAATGATGTCATCGCCTTGGCGCAAACCGGAACGGGAAAAACCGCCGCTTTCGGTCTTCCCGTGTTGCAGAAAATACGGACGGAAGACAAGCGCACGCAGGCTGTCATTCTGAGTCCGACGCGCGAACTCTGCTTGCAGATAGCAGGCGACCTGAAAGACTATTCTCGCTACATTGATCATCTTCATGTCGCCGCCGTCTATGGTGGTAGCAGCATCGAAAGTCAAATCCGCAACTTGAAGAAAGGCGCTCAGGTCATCGTGGCGACGCCCGGGCGTTTGATTGATTTGATGCACCGCGGCGTGGCGCGCCTCGACGCCGTCGAGAACGTCGTCTTGGACGAAGCCGACGAAATGTTGAACATGGGTTTCTCCGAGAGCATTGATGAGATTCTTGCCGGAGTGCCCGAAGAACGAAACACGCTCCTCTTTTCCGCTACCATGGGAAAAGAAATCGAACGCATTGCCAAAAACTACCTTCGCGACTATAAAGAAATTGTGGTCGGTTCGCGAAACGAAGGCGCCGAAAACGTCAACCACATTTACTATCTCGTCCACGCCAAAGACAAATATGTCGCCTTGAAGCGCGTCGTGGACTATTTCCCCCGAATTTATGCCATCATCTTTTGCCGCACGAGAATGGAAACGCAAGAAGTGGCGGACCATCTCATTCGTGACGGCTACAATGCGGAATCTCTGCACGGCGAACTCTCGCAGCAACAGCGCGACCTGACGATGCAGAAGTTCCGCAATCATCATGTCCAACTCTTGGTCGCCACCGACGTCGCGGCGCGAGGATTGGACGTGGAAGACCTCACGCATGTCATCAACTACGGTTTGCCCGACGATGTGGAGAACTACACCCACCGTTCCGGACGCACGGGTCGTGCCGGCAAACGCGGCACCAGCATTTCCATCATTCACTTGCGCGAGAAGGGAAAGGTGCGCACCATCGAACGGGTCATCGGCAAGAAGTTCGAAGCCGGCGTCTTGCCCGAGCCGCAGGAAATCTGCACCAAGCAACTCTACAAGGTCATGGACGAACTGGAGCGCACCGAAGTCAACGAGACAGAGATTGCTCCTTTCCTTCCCGAAGTCTTCCGCAAGTTGGAATGGCTGAGCAAGGAAGACCTTGTGAAGCGTGTGGTGAGTCGAGAGTTCGGACGTTTCTTGGAATACTATGCCAATGCGCCCGTCATCGAACAGCCCGAAGAACGCGGAAAAGGCAAAGGAAAGGGCAAGGAAGCCGCAGAGGGCGGCGGTTCGCGCCGTTCACGCCAAAGTTCCGGACCGCGTCGCGCGGAGGAAGGCTACACCCGCCTTTTCATCAACCTCGGCAAGCGCGACAACTTCTATGCTCGCGAAATCATCAACCTCGTCAATCGTCATGTTCGCGGCTCCAAGATTGACATCGGGCGCATCGACCTCACCACTAACTGCTCCTTCTTTGAAGTGCCGAGCCACCAGGCAGAGGAGGTGATGGGCAAGATGAAGCGTGCGAAGGTGGGCGACCGCAAAGTCGTCGTCGATTGGGCTGACCGCGAGGAAAGCGCCGGAAAGAAAGGGAAAGGGCGCGGCGGACGCACCTTTGCGGAAGTCGCCGATTCCCGCCGCATGAAGAACGCCTGGAAGAAAGAAAAGAAGATGCGGAAGGACGATTGGCAAAAGTTCTTTGAATAGTTCTTCTGCTCCGAGTCGCGTG
>JBJEAG010000268.1:23560-29407 GCA_051868855.1 Alloprevotella sp.
TTCGCTTCGCACTACGGACCGGCGAAGGTGGTCGGCGCATATAAAATAGGTATAGGCTATGAGTGGGAGTTTGACCAGCATTGGTCGGTCACACCCTCGCTCAATCTCTACGGCAAGGGTTGGCGTCAGCCCGACCGTCCGGTTCGCGTCTTGGACGAGGACGGCAATCAGGTCTTTGACGAAGAGACCGGAGACCCGGTGGTGGCTGTCAAGTCGCAGCGCACCTCTGCCAACTATTTGGAGTTGCCCGTGATGTTCTCCTACTATCTTCGACTCGCTCCTTCCCGTTATGTCGTCTTTTCCGCCGGTCCCTACGTGGCTTGCGGTTTGTTCGGCAAGCAGGAGACCAAGGGCGACACCGAGCGTTTCGGTGCGGAAAAGATGTTCTATGAGCATCAGACCTTCGGGCGTGCCGGCGTTCGCCGCATGGATGCCGGTCTTCAAGTCTTTTCCGGCTATCAGTTCCCCGCCGGCGTTTGCATCGGAGTGGAAGCCGACTTTGGTTTCATCCGCAGCCGGAAGAACGGCGAGAAGAACGTCAGCGCCCTCATTTCTTTGTCCTATAAATTATAAGGAACCAAAAGTTCTTTCAGATACTATATAAATAATAAGGATATATGTGGAAGAAATTTTTCCGTGCGTTGTTTCATCACGACCATTTGATTGTTTCCTGCGGAGCGGTTCTGCTGCTTTGCTTCTGCTACTTTGTGTCGCTCAACATTTCCTTCCTCAGTCCCGTGGCTCGTGCCATCAAGGACTTCTCCATGTCTGACCTTTACTATCAGATGTGCTGGTCGGACGACGAGGTGGAAGAGAGTGAGCTCGTCACGCTGGTCGATATCACCAAGCAACACACTCGCAGCGAACTTGCCGCCACGGTGGAGCAAATCAACCGGTGCGAGCCGCGCACGGTGGTGCTCGACGTCATCTTTGAAGGCGTGAAAGACGATGCCGCGGGCAACGACAGTCTGGTCAATGCCCTTTCCGCCAATCCCTCGGGGACGGTCGTCGCAGCCAAACTCATCGACTATCAGGACTCGCTTCAGAGTTTCCGAGGCAAGGTCAGTTCCTTCTTCATCGACGAGTTTCCTTTGATGGAGGGCTATTCCAACGTGATGAGCAGCCACACGGCTTCGACTGTTCGCGAGATGACCGTCAATCGAAAACTTCAAGGCGAGACAGTCTATTCTTTGGCAGCGCGCAGCTACATGGTGGCTTTGGGAGACTCCGTGCAGGCGTTTTCCGGCTTTTCCAAAGATCGTTTGATTAACTTCAAGCCACTTCGTTTCCCCGTCGTTTCGTGTGATTCCATTCTTCAGCACCGCGATTTGCTTCAGGACCGCATTGTGCTGATTGGCGCTTTGGAGGAAGAAGCCGACATGCACTACACTCCCATCGGCAAGATGCCCGGTCCGGAGGTGCAGGCGTTCTCTGTGCAGACCTTGCTGGACCAGCGCGACATTCAGGTCGTTCCCGAGTGGCTGCTGATGTGTCTCGCCTTCTTGGCGTGCTACATCACCCAGGTCTTGCAGTATGCCGTCGGCGTTTATATCGGTCGTCGCACCGACACGCTCAGTGTCTTTCTCTCCGGTTCTTTCCTTTTCTTGCGTTTTGTCACCTTCTCTTGGCTGGGCTTCTTGGCGTTCTTGGGCTTTGTGCTCTATTTCCGCTTCAACGTCTATCTCGCCATGACGTGGATTTTCGCGCCCGTCATGTTGGTCGCCGAGTCCCGTGCCATCTATGCCGCCGTCATCAAGAGCATGTGCTACAACCACAGTCAGGTGAAGTGGCTCGAGAAGTCTTTATATAAGGTAAGCAAACCTTAATCCCAAGCCTTAGTCCACAGTTCTAATCCGAAACTCATCACTCCAAAATCAACTTATCATGAAAAAGATTCTGACCCTCCTTTTCTTGGGCGTCCTCTTTGCCTGTCCCGTGCTTCAGGCGCAGACCTACACCGTCTTCTCTCTTCGTGGCGACGTCAAGATCGTCAAAGGCAAGAGCAGTTCCGGCGTCAAACTGCGTGCGGAACTGACGCCCGAAACCGTGCTCTCCGTTCCCACCGCCGGACGCATCATTCTCTTGGACCAAGCCGGCAGCAAGCTCTACACCATCAGCCGTCCTTGCCAGGGCAGCATCAAAGACCTGATTGCCCACGACGGACAGGTGCAGGTCAAGTCTCTCTCCAAGCAGTATCTGAGTTACATCATTCGTCAGATGTCCGGCAAGGGCGTCATTGAAACTCGCACCTGCTACATGGACCGCACCGCCAGCGTCTATCGCGGCGAGGAAGAGGACTCCGCGGCGGTCGATACCACTGTCATCATTGAGAACGGAACGGCGAACTGAGCTCGCCGGCGTTCCTTCAGACATTACCCCTTGGGCAGCGCTCCTGCGGTTGCAGGGGCGTTTCCGTTTCTTTTATTTTTATATTAAATCCTTCCCCATGCCTCGTCTTCTCCTTCTCTTGTTTTGGCTGTGCGTTTCTTTCGCTTCGGCGCAGCAGACGCTGACGTTTGACCAAAGAAAGAAATTCTACGAGCGTCTCGCCGTCACCTTCGAGAATGCCGACAATGCCTACCGCGCCGGGCGCATTCAGTCTGCCGACAGTCTCAGCCGTTCCTACTGCCAACAGTGTCTCGCCCTGGACACCGCCACTTTGCACCACAGTTTCAACTATGCCTACATGTTGGAGGTGCAGGCGCACTATGCCGCCTACTGCCGCCTCTTCGACAAGGCGATTGAGACGGAGAACCGCGTCATTGCCCTCCGTTGCGAACTCCTCTCCGACAACGAGGCGGTTGCCTTCGGCGTGCGGGAGTTCCTTGGCGTCAGTTTCAACGAGCAGGCGCTCTTCCATTCCTACAAGGGGGACTATGCCGGTGCCATCGACTTTGGCTCTCAGGCGGTGGAGACGTTTGAGATTTACGGTTTGCAGAACGTGAGCCACTACCCCGTTGCGCTGAGCAACCTCGCCGCCTACTACAGTTCGCGTGCCGAAAAGGGGGACTATGAGAAAGCAATTGAAATGGGGGAGCGTGCGCTGACCATTCTCAAGAAAAACACGCCTGCCTACGCCAACGCGCTCAACTCCCTCATTGTTTATTATTCTCAGGCGGGACAGACGGCGAAGGCGGAGCAGACTGCCGCGCTGGCGCTGAAGGCGGCGGAGAAGATTTATGGAAGCGGGAGTTTGGAATATGCCACGCTTCTCTCCAACCTCTCTGTGCAATATGCTTCGATGAACCGCTACGACCGCGCCGTCGAATATGCCGTCCTCTCCCGCGACCTCTACCGTGCCAACGCCGACACCCTCTCGCTGCCCTACGCTCGTCTGCTCACCAACCTCGCCACCTTCCACTCCAATCTCGAGAACCACGAAGAGAGCATCGCCCTGCTCACCGAGGCGCTCCCCATCATCAGCCGCATCGAGGGGGAAGGTCATGTGGACTATGTGCGTTGCCGCGCCGACCTCTCCGCAGCCTACAACAAACTCGGCGACACCCAAAAGGCGGAGGAGGTGAGCCGTGCCTCGGGCGGGCTTTCCGTCGAGGCTGTTTCGGGGACCACGGACCTGCGAATGGCATACGCGCTGAGCAAGGAGGCGGGCATCCAAGCCGCCGCGGGAAACTTCCTGCGGGCTTGCGAACTGGAGAACCAGGCGGGCGAAGTCTTCCGCGAGCGCGGCGACAGCCTTGCCCTGGCGAACTCTTTCATCCTGCGGTCGGGCTATTTGAACCGTATGCGCCGTTTCGACGAAGCGCTCGACCTTGTCCACTGCGCCATGCCCATTCTGAAACGCAACGGTGGCGATGCCTCATTGCCGCAGGCATATAACAACCTCTCCATCATCCACTATCACAACGGCGACAACGCAAAGGCTTGCGAAGCCGCTCTCCTCGCCATCGACGCCTATCGCGAGCAGGGCGACACGCTTTCCTCCTTCTATGCCAAGACGCTCGCCAACCTCTCCCTCTATCTCTCTCTTCAGGACAGCCTTTCGCTCGCCCTCTCCACCACCGTCCGTGCCATTCAAGTGATGCAGCGCGTCCTCGGCGAGAACCATCCCGACAATGCCCCGCTCTTCTTCAACGCTGCCCACTACGGCAACCTCCTCCGCGACTCTCTTGCCGTCGCGGACTTCTACCACAAAGCGCTGCGCATCCAGAATCGCGCCATACGAAACAACTTCTCCCACAAAACGGCGCACGAAAGGGAGACCTATTGGAACACGAAAAACTATCTCTACCGTGTCGCTCCGACGTTTGCCTATATGAACCCGCGCTGCGACAGTCTCATTGCCGACGCCTACGACGCCAAACTCTTCACCAACGGTCTTCTCCTCAACTCGGAAATCAATTTCCGCAAGTTGCTCCTACAGGTGAAGGACTCCGTCATGTTGGAGAAATATAACCGCCTCGACCTCCTCCGCCGCGAAATCGAAGCGGGGCAGCAGGAAAACGCTTCCGAGTCTGCCGCCCGTCTTGCCGCCGCCGAACAGGAAGCTGAGCAACTGGAAAAGGAACTCGTGGTCGGATGTAAGGAATATGGCGACTTCATGGCAAACCTCAGCACGGGCTGGCGCGACGTTGCTGCCTCACTCTCCGAGAACGACCTCGCCGTCGAGTTTGTCTCGCTCCACGTCGGCGGACTGGGAACGACCTACGCCGCCCTCATGCTCCGAAAGGACGCGCCCTGTCCCGTCATGCGCATTCTCTTCAGCGACTATGACCTCCGACAACTGCGCTACGGCGACGCCGACTTCTTCGCCGCCGTCAAAACGCGAAAAGGTCTGAATGCTGTCTATCGTGACACGGCTCTCACGCGCCTTGTCTGGCAACCGGTGTTGGACTATATGCCCAACGTGCGCCGCATCTATTTCTCTCCCTCCGGCTTGCTTCACCAATTTGCTGTCGAATATTTGCCTCTCGACAGCACCCGCATCATGAGCGACCTCTACGGCTGCCACCGCCTCTCCTCGACCGCCCGCCTTTGTGAGAAACGCACCGAGGAGAACACGCTCCACCGCGCCGTCGTCTTCGGAGGGTTGAACTATAACACGGAACTCTCCACCCTCATCTCCCTCCGTCAGCGCCGCGAATGGGAAGAGGAGGAACGTTTCATCCTCAGCCTCGCCGACGATGAGGCTTATGACCTCGCCGCCAACGAACCGACCGACTCGCTCCTCACGCGCAGCGGCTACGGCTATCTGCCCGGCACGCTCACCGAAGCGGAGCAAATCGGAGAACTGCTCATGCAGGAGAACGTGCCGACGCTCATGCGTTTGGGAGAATATGGAACGGAAGAATCGTTCAAGGCGCTCGGCGGACGAGACTACTCGCTCATGCACATCGCCACCCATGGTTTCTACCACACCGCCTCCTCCGCCACTGCCGACGGCGCACAAACCGCCTCGGGCGACGAACAGGGAAGCAGCGACAGCGGACTGAACTCCTGCGGCTTGCTCCTCTCCGGTGCGAACACCATCCTCGCCGCTCCGGAGCGCCCGAAGGAAGTGGAGGACGGCGTCCTCACCGCCCGTGAAATCTCCACGCTGGACTTCCGCAAGGTGGGCTTGGTGGTGCTTTCCGCCTGCAAGACAGGCGTCGGCGAAGTCCGCGAAGACGGCGTCTTCGGTTTGCAGCGTGGTTTCAAGAAGGCAGGCGTTCGTTCTTTGATTATGAGCCTTTGGGACGTCAATGACGCTGCCACGCAGCGAATGATGTCAAGTTTCTACGAAGGGCTCACGCAGCGAATCAGTCTTCACGAAGCGTTCAGCAAAGCGCGTCGGGAGATGCGCCACAACGGTTTCGACGACCCCGTCTCCTGGGCAGCCTTCATCATCCT
>JBJEAG010000269.1:0-8237 GCA_051868855.1 Alloprevotella sp.
GAGCGTCCCAGCCTTCGCCGAACGACTCAGCCTTCGACGAGCGATTCGGTGGCTTTCTTGAGCGAGAGGAGGAATTGTTCGTAACACACGGTGCGTGCGCCGAAACCCTCTTTTTGGAAGACGAGACCCTCGTTGAGGAAACTACCGTCCCCTTCGGTCGAGATGCCGAAGTCGAAGAAGCGGGCGGAGGGAGGAAAGTGACCCGCGTCCGTGTGGAGCAGACGGTCAAAGAGAAAATCCAGAGCGGCGCCGTCGCGTCCCTCATCGGAAGAAGCGATGTATTGTGCGTGAATCACGTTCCGCGTGAAGAACAGCAACGTCCCCGCCACGGGAACGGCGGAGGCGTCGTCCGGTCCGTCACATACGCAGAAAAGCCTAATCTCCTCGGGGAAGCGTTCCGTCAGCAGCGACAGTTCTTCGAGCGAGTGGACCGGGCGTTTGGCGTGGTGTTTCCACAGCCCTTCCGACAGCATGTTCCAAAACGCCGGGAGGTGGCGCAGGTCGGAAGAGAGCGAGAAAGTGCCGCGGGCTTCGGAACGGCGCACCTTTCGGCGGCGGAGCGTCGAGAAAGGCAACGGCGCCGTGAGGTCGATGGCAGAAGAGACGCCGCAGGAGACGAGTTGCGCGTCGTTGCGGAAGAGCCAATAAATCTCCTCTTCTGCCGGTGCGGTGTGGTAGATGGAAGGCACGGGTTTGACGAGCAGCGTTTCAAAGCCCGCGTCGTGGTAGTGGAGCAGGAGGACGGTGAAAAGCATGCCCGCCGTGAACGCCCCCACCTCGGGAGTCAGCAGCAGTCCGCCGTAGGTCAGTCCGCCGTGAGAAACCACCTGCGTCGCGTTGTCGCCGACGGTGCACGCCGGGAAAAGCCCCACGCCGCGCCCCTTTTTGTCCACAATCACGACGGAGCGGTCCGGGAAGCGGTCGCGGTGATAGTCCATGAAGTCGCGGCGGAACAGGAACGAGTTCTGCCGACAGCGGCTTGCGGTCTCGTCCCACAGTTCGCGGAGTTCAGGGGTGTAGGAAAGCAGTTGGAAGTCCACGGTGGATGAAGGGGTGAATTGAGGAATGTTCTAAAAATTATGGAATAAGAATTTCTCCGGCTTGCACGGCGGCACGGAAGGCATCGTAGGTCTCGAGGTAGCCCTCCTTGTCATAGTCTCCCGAAGCGAGGCAGAGACAGACGGTTCCGGGAGCGAAGCGGCTGAGACGGCACCACCACATCGGCGGAATCAGCAGTCCTTCGTCCGGTTTGTCGAGCACGACCGTGAAGGGCGGATGCACGCCGTCGTCCATGCACACCTCCAAACTGCCGTGGAGGGCAAACAACACTTCCCGGCAGGTGCGATGGGCGTGACATCCGCGCACCGTTCCCTCCGGCACGTCCGTAATCCAAAAGACACGCCCCACCTCAAACGGCAGGTCAGTGCCGCGTGTGGAAACGGGGATGAGACGTCCGCGCTCATCGGCGAAGGAAGGAAGTTTCACAATGAAATCTTTCATGGTATTTTTGTGCGACCGAGTCGCTAGTTTCTTTTTTATAATATATTGGAAATACCGCCGCAGGCGGACGCTGTTGTTTCGAGCAGGGAACCTGCTCGGAACAGAGAGAAGGGCGGATGCAAGCACGCCGGGGAGCGCCAAGCGGCAAGGGGCGTGGCTCACGCCCCGACGAGCGTCTCGTTGCGCCTAAAGCACCTCGCTGACGGGGCGGTCGAAGGGTTCGACGGGCACGGCGGGGACGCGCTGGCAAGAGAAGCAGCAGCCGAGTGTCGGCACGGAAGCATTGGGGAGACGGGAAAGGAAACGGTCATAGTAGCCGCGCCCTCTGCCCAAACGATGTCCCGCATCATCAAACGCCACGCCGGGAACAACAATCAGTTCCAGCAGACTCAGGTCTTCGAGCGGAGCACCCGCCGGCTCCAAGATGCCGAACGCTCCCTCGCGGAGCGACTGCGGTCCGTCGTAGCGTCGCACCTCTATCTCGTCGTCAACCACCACGGGTAGCCAAACCTGCTTGCCGAGTCGGAGAATGCGCTCCAGCCACGCCGAAGTCTGCGGTTCGTCGGGCAGACCGTGAAACAGCATGACGCGGGTGGCGGCGAGGAATGCCGGATGCTGACTCAGGCGTTGCCACAGTTCCTCCGACTCCGCGCGGCGTTGCGCCGGCGACATCGAGCGAAGACTTTGCTTCACCGCAGAGCGAAGAGAAGATTTGGCGTCGGGAGTGGGCATGGGAGAGTAGGCTTTCTCATTAGAAATATTTCGCGGGCGTACAGTCCTCCGAGTTAAAACACCCTTGAAAACACTGTTCCGGTTTGAGACGAACCTTGGAGTCGTTGTTGCGCCGCCCGCAACTTCAGACAGAGCAGTCGGGAGGGAGCGGAGATTTGACGAAACGCCCGGGCGAAGCCGACGGCGGCAGGCGATGCCGAGAGGGAGGGCGGGAGCGTGCCGAGGCTGATGGTTGGGGAGTCCGTTTTGTCAGACTTCAAACGTTCCAGCGCTTTGAGCACGCCGTCGTCAGTCTGGTTCGTGTAGCGAATCTGTTCGTCTTCCGAAACGGAGTAGGAGAGAATCGAAGAAGTGATGTAGGTCGTGAAGAGTTTCCGCGAGGTTTGAAGCATCAAATTGCGGCGCTTCAGCCCGTTCTTTTCGCCGTAAGCAGCAAACTCAGAGACGATGTCATAGCGCTTCAAGAACTTCAGCACCTCCTCCATCGTTTTCATGTCCTTCATCTTGTCGCGATGTTTATCGACGAAAGAGAAGGCGTAGCGCATGATGTGGCCGCCCATGTAAGCATCGCGGAAATAGGACGTCATGCCCAGCGTGTCGCGCGGCACGAAAATGTCCGGCACGATACCGCCGCCGCCATAGACCGTGCGACCCAGTCGCGTGTGGAATTTCTCTCCGGAGTTGCGGATGCTGTCGGCGGAGAAATACTCGCCGTGTTCGGCACGCTCGAGGAGGTCTGATTCATATTTCTCTTCGTCGCCGGGCGTGTAGGGTTTCTGAACGCAGCGTCCGGAGGGCGTGTAGTAGCGCGCAGTCGTCAAGCGGAGCATAGAGCCGTCGGGGAATTCCACGGGAATCTGAACCAAACCCTTTCCGAAGCTGCGACGGCCGACGATGAAGCCGCGATCGTTGTCCTGAATCGCTCCGGCGAGAATCTCACTGGCGGAGGCGGAAGTCTCGTCAAGGAGAATGACGAGCGGCATGCTCTGATAGGTGCCGCGGCCGTCGGTGCGGTATTCCTTTCGCGGCGACTTGCGCCCCTCCGTATAGACGATGAGCGAATTTTTCGGCAGGAACTCGTTGGCAATCTGCACGGCAGGTTCCATGTAGCCGCCGAGGTTTCCGCGCAGGTCGATGATTAGTTTCTCGAAGTCCTGCGTCTGGAGCGAGGCAAGGGCGCCGAGGAACTCCGCGTAGGTTGCTTCGCCGAAACTGCTGATACATATATATCCAATGTTCGACGTCAGGATGTGGTAAGCCGTCACTGTCGAAACCGGAACGTTGCCACGGGTGATGTGGAAGGGCAGCAACTTCTTCTCTCCGGCGCGTTTCACCTCGATGTTGCAGACAGTGCCCTGCGCCCCTTTGAGGCGTTTCATCACTCCGTCGTTGCTGATGGTGTCGCCGACGTAAGTCTTTCCGCCAATCGTGACGATGCGGTCGCCGGCAGCCAGTCCGATGCCGTCGGCAGGGCCGCCGGGAATTATCTTCACGACGCAAATCGTGTCGCGGAAGATGGTGAACTGCACGCCGATGCCCGAGAAACTACCCTTCAAGTCCTGCATGGAAGCCTCCACGTCAGAGGCGGAGATATAGGTGGAATGCGGGTCGAGCTCTTTCAGAATCTTCGGCAGCGATTTCTCCACAAGGTCCGAGATGCTGACGGAATCGACATACTGGTCGTCGATGATGTGGAACAAATCCACCACCTTGTTGCTCGAGTTGTTGATGATGCTCAAGCGGTTGCCCGAAAAATGGTTGGCGAAGAAACTTCCGAGCAGAATGCCCAGACAGACGCCGAGAGAAACGAGCAGCGGCAGAAAACGGTTTCTGTTGTTTTTTATCATTGAAGAAAGTGTGAGTCGTAAATTATTATGGAAAACGACAAAGAGAGGGAGATTAGCGTGCGGCAGGTGTGTCGTCGTTGAGTTCTTCCAGTTCCACTTTTTCGACGGAGATGCCGGCGCGGGTGAGCAGGTCAAGTCCGTCGGTGAGTCGGTAGCTGCGCGCATAGACCACTCGGCGGATGCCCGCCTGAATGATGAGTTTGGCGCATTCGATGCAGGGAGAATCTGTCACATATAACGTAGCCCCGTCGGAGTTATTTCCCGAGCGCGCGATTTTTGTGATGGCATTTGCTTCGGCGTGGAGCACGCAGGGCAGCGTCAGTCCGTCCTCTCCTTCGCAAACGTTGGGAAAGCCGGACGGCATGCCGTTGTAGCCGTCGCTGATAATCATCTTGTCCTTCACAATCAAGGCTCCGACTTTGCGGCGCGTGCAGTAGGAGTTCTCTGCCCAGATGTGAGCCATGCGCAGGTAGCGCAAATCCAGCAAGTGCGACTTGGAGGAGTTCAAAGTGTCTTTATTTGATTCCATCTCTTTTCAATAAAGCGTCAATGGACGGGGTTCTGCCCCTGAAACGTTGGAAGAGGACGGACGGATGTTCCGTGCCGCCTTTGGAGAGTATGCAATCGCGGAAAGCAGATGCCGTGGCGGCATCGAAGACTCCGCGTTCGCGGAAGAGCGAGAAGGCATCGGCGTCGAGCACCTCCGCCCATTTGTAGCTGTAGTAGCCGGCGGCATAGCCTCCCGACATGATGTGACCGAAACTGACTGCCATGCAGGCTTCCGGAATGCGCGGCAGCAACGCCGTCTTCTCCATGGCGCGGCACTCAAACTCCGTCACGTCGTCGGTGAGCGGAGACTCGCGGTCATAGAACGCCATGTCCAAGAAACCGAACGAGAGTTGGCGCAGACAGTGGTAGCCGGCTTGGAACTGACGGGCGGCGCGGAGGGCATCGACGTAGGAAGTGGGGAGCGGTTCGCCCGTATGATAGTGACGCGCAAAAGTGGCGAGGAACTCGGGCTCCGTGGAGAAGTTCTCCATGAACTGCGAGGGAAGTTCCACGAAATCCCAGAAGACATTGGTGCCGCTCAGTGCCTCATAGTGCGACATGGCGAAAAGACCGTGGAGCACGTGCCCAAACTCGTGGAGCAGCGTCTCGACCTCGGAGAAGGTCAGCAGTGACGGCGTGTCGGCTGTGGGCTTTGAGAAGTTGGTCGTCAGACTCACCACGGGACGCACGGAGTTGGCGTTGTTCACCGTCTCGGAGGAAGAAATGTCGGCATGTTCGCCGCGATAGTCCGTCATCCATGCGCCGCCCTTCTTTCCTTCCCGCGGGAAGAAATCGGCGAAGAGCACACCGAGGAAACTGCCGTCGGCATCCTCCACGCGATAGGCTTTGACGTCGGGATGATAGACCGGAATGTCGGCTTCGTGGAACGTGATGCCGTAGAGGCGGGTGGCGAGACCGAAGACGCCGCGGATGACAGCCGAGAGTTCAAAGTAGGGGCGCAGACTGTCGGGGTCGAAGTGATAGCGTTCTTCCTTCAACTGACGGGCATAGTAGGCATAGTCCCAAGGTTGCAAACGGAAGTCCGCCCCTTGGTTCTTCTGTGCCTGCTCTTCCACCGCCCGCACGTCGGCACGTCCGACGGGAAGATAGGCTTCGAGCAATTCTTCGAGGAAACGGTGAACGTTTTCCGACTTCTCCGCCATGCGGCGCTCGAGGGCGTAGGAAGCATACGTGTCATAGCCCAAAAGTTGGGCAATCTGTTGGCGCAGATTGACAATCTTGCGCACCGCCTCGCGGTTGTCGCAGTCGTCGCCGTGGGTGCAGCGGGTGGCGTGGGCACGATAGAGTTCCTCGCGCAAAGCCCGGTCGTCGCAATATGCCATGAAGGGCACGTAACTCGGTGCCTGCAACGTGAAGACCCAGCCTTCGAGTCCTTTCTCCCGGGCGGTCTCGGCGGCGGAGGCGAGTTGCAGTTCCGTCAGTCCGGCGAGGCGGGAGTGGTCGGCGACGTGAAGCGTGAAGCGGTTGGTCTCCTTCAGCAGACGTTGGGAGAAGAGCAACACTTCTTTGGAGAGTTCGGTCGTCAGACTGCGATAGGTCTCCTTGTCCTCCTCGGAGAGGGCGGCACCGGAGCGTCGGAAACCGGCAAGAGTCTTTTCGAGCAAGACCTTGTCCTCGGTCGTGAGGTCGTCTTGGGGCTGCTCGCTCACCGCCTTCACTCTGCGAAAGAGTGCCTCGTTGAGCATGATGGCGTTGCTGTGGGCAGTGAGGACGGGCGAAAGTTCGTTGACGAGTTCGTCCAGCGCGTCGCTCGTCTCTGCGCTGAAGAGGTTATACATCACCGTCGTGGCGCGGCTGAGGAGTTCGCCGCAGCGCGTGAAAGCGACAATGGTGTTTTCAAAAGTCGGTGCTTCGGGATTCGCGGCGATGGCTTCGACTTCTTCCAACTCTTGCTTCATGCCTTCTTTCACAAGGCGGCGCAGGAGGTCGGTCGGAGATTCGGCGTCCGGCTCCAAGTGAAAACCGTGGCGAAGGGCGTCAGCCCAAGCGCCGTCGGAGAGTATTTGCGAACGAATGAACGTGTTCATGTGGGTCAGTCAGTGGTTGAGGGTGGAGAGTTCCTTTTCGATTTCGGCAAACTGCTTGCCGAGGTTCAGCGCCCAATATACCTTATATAATAAAGGAGCCCATCGTTTCTTTTGTTCCGGCGCGAGCGTTCGATAAGTCTCGAGCCAAGGGCGAGCTTCGCTGAAGAACTCGTTGCGCTGTTTGATGGCTTTGCGATAGGCGGAAGAGTTGACGTTCTCGGGAAGTTTGAGGAGCATGGCTTTCCCGGCGTAGGACGCTCCGAGATAGTAGTAGGCATCGACGACGGTGGAGTCAGCGTCAATCAGTGTCTTCGCCGCAGCGATACAACTGTCGAGGGCGAGGGTGAAGAAGAAGGACTGGCAGCGTGCCGTCAAGGCGAAGACGTCGCCGGGATTTGACTTCAGATGCTCGGTGGCAATCTGCAGCACCTTTCCGTGGTTGCCGCGTTTCTGATGATAGTCGGCAAGACGCGTGAAGAAAATGGTGTGGGAAGGATATTCCGCCATGCCGTCGGCAAGCAGGGTGCGATAGATCAGCGTGTCCTGTTCCGCCTCGGCGGTGAGCACGAGGTCTTCGAGGATGGTCAGTCGCGAGGTGGTGTCCTCCAGCGCGAGGTCTTCGTAGCGATGAACTTCGGGATAGTTTTTCAGTGCGAAGGCGGCGGTGAGATAGAGTTGGGAGTTTTGGCGTGCCTGCTGTGCGAGCACGGACTTGTCCAGCCCGCCTTTCAGTCCGATGGGCATTTGCGGCAGGTCAAGACAGAGGCGGAGGAACTGCAGCGCCTCTTTGAAGTTTCCCTTTCTGTAGTGAAAGCGTCCGCCGGCGTTGAGGTTGGGAACGTAGTAGTTCAAGACGTCGCAGACTTTCTTCGTGTAGCGAAACTTCTGCTCCTGGTTGGCGAGCGAGTCGCGGTCGAGGGAGTCAAGGAGGATAGCCTCGCGGATGATTTCGAGCGTGGTGGAGAAGAAGGCGACGGTGTCGTAGGGTGTCTTTAAGTATAACTTGGTGTTTTCGGCGTCGTTCAAGCCTCGGTTGGCTTCGATGCTGAAAAGGCAGAGGGGCAGGTCGTGACGGTGGACGCTGTCTTCCCTCAGTTTCTTGATTTGGTTCAATGCTTCTTTGTAGTTCTTTGCTTTCAAGGCATTTCGAACAGGCTTATAAGCCTTCTGCGCCGCACAATCGAGCGACGAGGAAAGTGGCGATGCGAGCAAGAGAACGAGAAGCAGTAACCTGAAGCACTTCATGTCTAATAATGAGTTCTGGTCTGAAAATTAGTTCTTAAGAATATGGTTTTCTCTGAAAAGGAAAAGAAAGTTTTTCCGAAAAAGTTTTTGTGTCGGGATTATCCCGACGCAGAGTGTTTCTGCCTTCAATCCATTTTGATTGACCGAAACACTCTGCATGGGAAGTGAAAGATTCTTGTCAGGGAACCGAGGGGATTAGTTGCCCTGCAAGGTTTGGTTATATTGATAGAGGATGTCGTCCATTTCCTTTGCTTTTTCGGTCATGCCGAGGTTGGAATAGACGAGTTGGAGGTCGTTTGCCCAAAGGTTGGGTTTA
>JBJEAG010000270.1:0-8219 GCA_051868855.1 Alloprevotella sp.
TCGGTCGCTTGCGCTCCCTCATCGGGCCTGCAGCCCTCTCCATCCGGTCAAGGGGGCTTGTCTTTTATAAATACCAACAAATTCAATCCATTAAGACCGTTTACCGGACAGCAATTGTTTGAATACACGAATCCTTTTCATGCGAAGAAACGCACAATCGCTCTTCGGCGACTGTGCGTTTCTTCGCAATTCGTGTGTTGGTCAGCGTCCCGCTTCTCACTGCGTCTGGAAACGCTTGGAGGCGCGGAGCAGGTGGCGGGAGATGCTGATGATTTCCTGAGTTTCCTGAAGAGTGGAGAGATAGAGGAGGTCAATCTTCAGATTCTGTTCGTCGCGCTGGATGCGGTCTTGCTGTTCGTGGCGAATCTGGGAAATACGACTCTTGATGGCGTTGCCTTCAACGAGCACTTCATCCACGCCATCGAAGTTTCCGCTCGTGATGAGTCGGTGGGTCTCTTCGAGGAATTTATCTACAGCGTTACAGATGGGAATGAACTCATCGACGTAGGCTTGCGGCATGGGGTTGAAGTTGTTATCGACGTGTTCCAAGCAAGGTTCGAGCATACGTTTCAGACCGTAGATAATCTGCGTGACGCTGTTGCAGCCGAGGTGGAACCAGGTGTTCTTCTCCACCGCCTGCATGTAGTCAATCTTGCGCATGCCGAGGATTTCTTTTCTTCTGTAGCGTTTCCAGACGCTCTTCTGTTCGTCAATTTCATGACGTGCGGCGCGGAGTTCCTTCATGTTGTCGTGCATGAGTCCCTGACTGATGTGACGGAAGGCAGAACGGGTGAAGACAAGCACATCGCCCTGAGTGGTGCGGACATGGGTGGAGAGAAGGTCCCAAACCACAGACTTGTCGTGGGTGCGAACAATCTGACGGAAGAGCAAATCCACTCCTTCTTCTTCGCGCTTCTGTTTGAACTTGCGGTTGTTGCTGATGATGACAAATGCCACCAATGCCACGACGAGCATCATGGCGATGACACCGCCGAAGTGGTTGAGCATGGCAATCAGGAAGCAGACGATGAAGGCGGCACCGGCGGTGATGAACCATCCACCGATGACGGTGATGACGCCGGTGATTCGATAGACTGCCGTTTCACGTCCCCAAGCGCGGTCAGCGAGCGAAGAACCCATGGCAACCATGAAGGCAACGTAGGTGGTGGAAAGGGGAAGGCGGAAGGTGGTACCGATGACGATGAGCAGACCTGCCAAGACGAGGTTGACGGCAGCGCGAACTTCGTCGAATGCAGCGCCTTCTTCGAGCATGATGGCTTCTTGTTCAAAGCGTTTGTCAATCCAGTTGGAGATGCGTTTGGGAATGAAACGGTCCAGCGCGGAGGTGACGGTCAGAACGCTGCGCACGGTGCGGCGGGCAATCTTGGAAGAACTGAACACCTCTTCTCCTTCGTCCTGTCGCGAGAGGTTCACGGTGGTTTCAACGACCTTGTGTGCTTTCTTTGAAGTACAGATTGCGACGGTCATGATGACGCCTGCGCCGATGAGGAACCATTGTTTGCCGGGCAGTTGGCTTTCTCCGGCGAGGACGGAGACAATGTAGTTGTCAGCCGGTGTGCCGTTTCCGTTTTTGGTGAAGTCAAGGAAAGATTCGAGGCCGGCGAGGGGCGTACCGATGAAGTTCACCAAGTCATTGCCGGCAAAAGCCATGGCGAGAGAGAACGTTCCGAAGAGCACGACAATGCGGAAGATGTTCACCTTCAGCAGGTGTAGGATTTCCATCACCACAGTCATGATGGAGAAGGTGGTCAGGAGAATGACGGTTTTGTGGGCGTCAATCCATTCCGGTGTCCAGCCGATGTGGTGCAACACGTTGCTGGAACGGAGTCCGCTGGTGATGAGGAAAAAGAAGATGCTGGTGACGCCGATGCCGCCGAAGATGGCGACGCTGTAGCGCAAGTGTTTTTTATATTCAAACGTAAAGACGACACGTGTGATCCACATGATAACCAAGCCCACGACAAAGGCAATGGCGACGGAGAGGAAGATGCCGATGATAACGGAGAGTGCTTTGTCCGTGTTGATGAGTTGTGCGTAGGGAATTCCTGCGCTCACCATTTTGGAGAAAGCCAGTGCCGTGCTGCCGCCGAGCAAGCCGAAGACCATGGAAACGGTCGTGGAGGTCGGCATGCCTAACGTGTTGAAGATGTCCAAGAGAATGACATCGGTCGCGGCGACGGCGAGGAAGATGCACATGACATCGTCGAGCGTGTAGAAAAGCGGGTTGAGGATGCCGTGTCGGGCGATGTCCATCATTCCGCTGGAGGTGCTTGCGCCCACGAAGATACCGATGGCGGCAACGAGAAGAATGGTGCGGAACTTGGCTGCTTTTGCGCCGACTGCAGGACTGAGGAAATTGACAGCATCGTTTGCGACGCCCACAGAGAGGTCGAAGGTCGCAAGGATGATTAGAAAGGCGAGAATGCCTAAGTAAAAGAAATCCATAATTTCAGTGAGAAATGGGTTGATTTGAGAAGAGAAACAAGGTGTTCTTCTCTCCGTGTGCTGCAAAGTTATGGTTCAGTCTTCATATTACCAAAAATTTCATAAATTATTCACTTCTTTGTTGCATGAAACTTTTTGCGGCGTTGTTTTTTTGGAAGGTGTGCTTTTCGAAAGAATCGTCTGAACATGAATAGGAGGTGACGCGGACGCCACCTCCTTGGAGAATGATGTAAGGTTTTTTGAATCAAATGATGAGATTAAAGATCTCTCAATATTCTTAGGTTGTAAATCACAGGTCCTTGAGAAGTGATTCAATATAAGGTTTCAGAGTGGGAATATCGTTTTCAATGGTATTCCATAATTGCTTTGGTCTAATTTTATAGTAACCATGCACCAACACATGTCTCATGCCCTCAATCACATCCCATTCTACTTCCGGATGAGAACTTTTGAATTCCTTTGTGAGCATATATACTGCTTCACCTATTATCTCAACATGTTTGACAAATCCGTAGAAAACAATAGGGTCGTTTTCAATATCTACGAAGTCATATTTACTTTTATTGTTGAGTATTATTTCAATGGAAGACAGGATGTGTTCAAGTCTTCCTTTGTCTTTAATTTTTTCTCTCATAGATAAGTTGTTTGTCCTGTTCGACACTCTTTTGTGCAAACGGCAGGAGGCATCCTTCTTCCACCAAATCAATTTTACGATTAAGGTCTTTGCTCAGTGAGGCAATGATTCTTGAAATTGTCATTAGAGAAATGGAATTGGTGTCACTATACTCCACCAGAATGTCTATGTCGCTGTCTTCTCTGTCCTCGCCTCTTGAGCAAGAACCGAACAGCCAAGCCTTCTTAATGGGTTGTGTGGCAAAGCATTCTCTTATTTTTTCTAATGTGCTAATTTCCATGGAACAGTCTTTCGTGATTGTTTGGGATTCTGCAGCAAATGTACGAAAAAGCAGTGAGAGCAAAACAACTCGGTGCATTTTTGAGGACAAATCTTTTTGAAATGAAGATTTTCAAGCAATCTCCCCGAAATAAAGGGGTGTGTGCTTTCCGTTCATTTCTCTCAAAATTCGAGGGTGAAGCGGGCGTTGATGAGTCGTCCGGTCAGGTAGTTAGGGACGGCGAACTGGGTGCCTTCGATGTCCGTGACCCAATAGTAGGAGTTGACGTTGTCGATGCCGAGAAGGTTGAAGCAGTCGAGTCCGAACCAGAGGTTTTTGATGGCTTTGCCGATGCCGCGTGTGATGTGGCGGTCTTCGTTTTTGATGACGCGGTAACTCATGCCGATATCGACGCGTTTATATGCCGGGGCGCGGAACTTCTGCTCCGAGCGTTCGCTGCGGGAAGGTCCGAAGGGCAGACCGTCGGCAAATGCTGCCTTGAGTTGGAAGCGCCAGCGCGTGGTGCCGGGGAAGTAGTCCGTGAAGAAGAGCGAGACGTTGTAGAGTTGGTCCGTGGGTCGCGGAATCCACTCTCCGTTCATCTTTTCTTTGGAGCGCATCAGCGAGAACGTCACCCACGAGTCCGTGCCCGGCACGAATTCGCCGAAGAGTTTGAAGTCAATGCCCATGGCATAGCCTTTCGCCATGTTGCGTCCGTAATAGACGAGGCGGAGGTTATCGACGGTGTAGGGGATGAGGTTCGAGAGCGCCTTGTAGTATGCCTCCGCCGTGAACTTAAAGGGACGTCCCGCCATGCGGAAGGCATAGTCTGCGCCGAGGACGAAATGAATGGAGCGTTGCGATTTGATGTTTTTGTTCAGCACGACGTTGGCGACGCCCGCGGCGTTGAGGGTGGTGTCTTTCAGTTCTTTGTAGAACGGTGCTTGGTAGTAGAGTCCCGTGGCGAAGCGGAAGGTCCAGTTGTCGGTGAAGGAGGGCATAAGTCCGACGGAGACTCTGGGCGAGACGATGGTTTCTTTGTTCCAATCCCAGTGGCTCAGTCGGATGCCGTAGGTGAGGTTCCAGAGTCCCGCTTTGCTTTTGATGCGCCAAGAGTCTTGGGCGTAGAAAGAAAAGCGGTTGGAGGACATGTCGGTCTTGGAGCGCAGGCTATAGACCATTCTCAAGACGTTGGGATCGTAGGGTAGGGAGTAGCCCATGGAATCTCGCAATTCCCACTCGCGAGCATTTTCTTTCACCTTTTCGTGACGGAGGTCAATTCCGGCAAGAATGGTGTGGGCGGTGAGTTTCGTGCGGAAGCGCAGCGAGCCTGTGATGACGCCGCCGTTCAAGCGGTTGCGTGCGTGTTCCATGTAGGTCCCGACGCCGAGCTGCTCTTGGTCTGTGGCTTCGTTGAGCCAATATTCTCCGCTGATGTCGTAGGTTTCCTGTTCTCTCGTTGAAAAGGCGGAGCATTGGAGGGCGAGGAAGGTTTCGGGGTTGAAGTGGCGGGTGAGGGTTGCCGCACCGAAATAGGTTCGGAAGAAGTCTTTTTCTTGTCCGTCGAAATAGACGAGGAAGGTTTTCGGGTCGTTGATGGTTCCGAACTTTGTCTCGCGGTTTTCGGGAATGAAGCGATAGGTGTTGTCGGAAATGTTTCCGAGCACGTCAAACGACCAGCGGCGGTTGGGACGCCAGGAGAAGAATGCTTGATAGTCCAGGAATTTTGGTTTATATTCCGCCTCCGTGTCGGTGGTTCCCATGAGATAACTCGTTGTTTTGTAGCGCAGGGAGGTCATGAGCGAGACCTTACTGTTTCCCCAGCCGACGTAGCCTCCCGCTCCGAGGAGCGAGGCATTGACAGAGGCTTCGATTTTCTCCGGTCTTTTGTAGGTGATGTCCAGAACGGACGCCATCTTGTCGCCGTAGCGCGCCTCGAAACCGCCGGAGGAGAAGCCGATGCTTTGCACCATGTCGGGATTGATGACGGAGAGTCCTTCCTGTTGTCCGGAGCGCACGAGCATGGGGCGATAGATTTCCACACCATTAATATATACGCAGTTCTCGTCGAACGAGCCGCCGCGCACGTTGTACTGCGAGGAGAGTTCGTTGTGCGTGCTGACGCCGGCTTGTGTGGCGATGAGTTCTTCGACCGTGTTTCCCGTCGTCGAGGGCGAAAGTTTCATGTCTTTGGGAGTGATGCGCTGCATCGTTCCCGTTTGGATGCCGACGGAAGTCACCTCAGCCGTGCCGAGCGTTCCCCCTGTCAGCGGGAGCAGACTGACGTCGAGGCGGATGCTGTCGCCGGGATTGATGAGCAAACGTTTGCGTGTGCCGTAGCCAATCATTGAATAGACGACCTGCACGCTGTCCCGGCTTTCGCACCAGAGCGAATACTCTCCCTTCAGGTTTGCCAGCGTCATGACGCCTTGGGCTTTCACCTGCACGGTCGCCAGTTCGATGGGATTTCCCTCCGAGTCTTTGACCACGCCGAAGACCCTCGTGCGTCGGTTCTGGGCGGCGAGGGGCAGGGAAAGGAGCAGAAACAGGAGACAGACTCCCGCTTTTTGAAGCGTGGGGGAAATATGTGGAAAACGCAGTGCCATGATGTTCATAATTATTCAAACGTTTTCGACGCGCAAATATTGTAGTACGCCGAACAGAATCTTTCTCCGTTTCAAATAAAAGGGCGCGCAGGGCGTTGTTTTCGGATTTTTTACTACTTTTGCACTGCCTTAGGCGAAGCACGTCTTTTTCTTCGGCGGAACACATCGCCGTTTCAGTGCGAATTTTCTTTTTTTCGGGGCGTAGCGCAGTCCGGTTAGCGCACCTGCTTTGGGAGCAGGGGGTCGTGGGTTCGAATCCCGTCGCCCCGACACAAACACCGTTCAACCACATCTTCCGTGTGAGTTGAACGGTGTTTGTTTTGTGCCGGTTTTTCTGAAGATTATGGAATATGGGTTACCCGTGTTTCGCCGCGCCGCGTCAGCGTCAGACCAACAGACGGGCGAAGCGCCAGGCGCCGCGTCCGCCCCGTGAAGCGTAGGTTCGACACAGTGCGAGTGGGAAGCGGAGTGAGCGGGGCACGTCCTTGCCTCCGCTGGCGGCGGAGACGCAGTGCAGCGCACGACTCCAAAAGCGCAGCGAGGCTGTCTTGCCGCCCTCTCTCTGCAGAACGCCGGAGAGCAGGGCATAGCGGAACGCCAAGGCGCGCAGCATTGCCGCGGCTTTTTTCTCTTCCAAACATTCTGTCTTCTCGTCGCGACACATCTCGAGCACGCTCTGCATGGCGGCATCGATGCCTCGGCAGGTGGAGAGGTGGTCCTTGCCCGTCAGACTGTCGGGGTGTTGGAAGATGCGGTGGTAGGCGCAGTCCCGCAGCCACAACACTTTTGCGCTGCGGGCGAGCACGCGGACACCGAGTTCCCAGTCGTCCCATTCGCGGAGCCGTTCGTTCCATCCGCCGATGCGGCGAAGGAAATCGGTGCGAATGAACAGACTTTGTGTGGCGAGTTGCGACATCAAAATCTGGTCGGTGGCTGATTCGTTGAACATGGACTGACGCTGCCACAGCGAACCGTCCGGATTGACCATCACGGTGAGGAAGGCGACGACATCGAACTCCTCATCGGCGTGCTCGTTCACCGTTTGCTGCATCTGTTCGATGAATCTCGGCGAAATTTCGTCGTCGGAGTCGAAAAAATATGCCCACTTCGTTTCCACCCGCGCCAGTCCGGCGTTGCGGGCGACGGAGGCGCCGCTGCGGGGTTCCGACAGGAGGAGAATGTCTTGCTCGGGGTGACGCCGCGCAAAATCTTCGCAGAGCCCGCGCGAACCGTCGTCGCTGCCGTTATCCACGAAAATCAGGCGTGCCGCACGGCACGTTGTCCGCTCCAAACTATGGAGCGTGCGGGGCAGGTATTTCTCACGATTGAAATAGGGGATGACGATGGTGAGGTCTGAGAACGTTCCGCAGGCTTCGCTGTTCGTGACGTTTTCCTTCTCCTTTATATATATATGTGTGTCGTCCGGTTTTTTGGAACTGCCGTCGGGTTTGCCCGCATGGGCGACTCGTTGAATGCCGATGCTCATGTTGCGGGCGATTTCCTTTCTTTTCTGCCACGTGATGCCGCGGAGTCTCATCACTTCAGAGCAGAGTCTCAGCCACGCGCCGAACTTTCCGTGAAGAATGCAATGGACGGCGCCCTTGGCTCTTTGCACGGCGGCGTCGGTCAGGAAGCGTCCGCCGGTCGTGGCGCCATCGGTGCGCACGAGGGGCTGAGGCACGTAAATCATCTTGACGCCGCGTTTGACTGCCTCGTGAACAAAAACCTCTTCTTCGCCGCAACCGAGTTCTGCGCCCAAGCCAAAGCGTTCGTCGAAGCGGGGCAGGTTTGCCGAACGGCGCATGACGAGTTCCACGGAGCAGAAGTAGGTGCCGCGGGGTCGGGTTTCGTAGGTGTAGGGGAAGGCAGCGTAGTTGCGCAACGGCTTTCCCTCCATCGTGAGTGCTTGAAACTGAATGAGTCCCGCCGCGGGGTGTTTCTCGAAGGCTGTGCGGATGAGGTCGATGGCGGCGAGGTCGTAGCGGTTGTCGTCGTCGGTGACGACGAGCAGGTCGGCGGTGGCATTTTCGAGGGCTATGTTTCGGCTGCGCGAGAGTCCTCTGCCGCTGTCCTCGACGATGCTGACGTCTTCTCTTTCCTTCAACTCCGCGGGCAGGGCGTCAGTGCCGACGCCGTCGCGTTGCCAGACGACAACATAACTCACTCCCTCGACGGGAGGAAGCACGACGTCCGTCACACGCTCAATGCGTTTGCCCAACGTGGAGATGAGAAACTGAATGGTCAGCATGCGGTT
>JBJEAG010000271.1:0-1744 GCA_051868855.1 Alloprevotella sp.
ATATGCAAATTAATCAAAGTGAAATGAAAGACTTGCAGGCTGTTTTGACCCTGACCATTGAGCCTGCAGATTACCAAGAACAAGTACAGAAAGACTTGAAGCACATCCGCCAGAAGGCGAATGTACCGGGCTTCCGTCCGGGCAATGTGCCCATGGGTTTGGTGAAGAAGATGTACGGCAAAGGCGTGTTGGCTGATGTGCTGAACAAGGTTGTCGGCGAGCAACTGAGCAAGTACATTGACGAGCAGAAACTGCAAGTGCTGGGCGACCCGCTGCCAAACAACGAGTTGACTCCCGAGATGGACTTGGACAACCAAGACACTTTCACCTTTGCCTTCGACATCGCCGTTGCACCGGAGTTTGACGCAAAACTGAACGGACACAACAAACTGACGCAGTACGTGATTACCGTAACCGATGAGATGGTGGACAAGCAGGTGAACTCCTACGCAGAGCGCTTCGGCGAGTACGCTGACGTTGAGGAAGTGAAAGACGGCGATATGCTGAAAGGTCTGCTCACCGAACAGAAAGAAAACGGTATCGTGAAAGAAGGTGCCGTGCTGATGCCCGCTTACATGAAGGACGATGCGCAGAAAGCACTCTTCCAGGGCGCGAAGAAAGGCGATGTGATTACCTTCAACCCGGCAGCCGCTTACGGCAGCGAGGTGGAAGTGTCGTCGCTGGTAGGCATTAGTAAAGAGGAAGCGAAAGACCTGACTTCTGACTTTACCTTTGAGATTCAGACGATTACGCGCCACATGGCAGCCGCTATCGATGGCGAACTGTTTGCCAAAGTGTATGGCGAGAACAACGTGAAGGACGAGGCTGACTTCCGCGCTCGCGTGAAAGCCGAGATAGAAGCCAACATGGCAGAGGACGCGAAATACAAGTTCGGACTGGATGCCAAGGCGGCTGTCATGAAGAAGATGGAGGGGCTGCAGTTCCCCGAGGCGTTCCTCAAACGCTGGGTGCTCGCCACCAACGAGAAGATGACCCAAGAGGAGTTGGACAAAGACTTCCCGAAGATGTTGGAGGAACTGAAATGGCACCTTGCCAAAGACCAACTGATGAAGACCTTTGAGGTGAAGGTGGAGAAAGAAGATGTGGAGGCGTATGCCCGCGAGGTGGCTCGCATGCAGTTCATGCAATACGGCTTGATGCACGTGGAAGACGCGTACTTGGACAACTTTGCACAGGAGATGCTGAAGAAGGAAGACCAACTGCGCGGTATCGTGGAGCGCGTGGCGGAGAACAAGATTTACGAGGCGCTGCGCGGCGTTGCCAAAGTGGAAGAGAAAACCATCTCCCACGAGGACTTCGGAAAACTGTTTGCGTAAGACAAAAGATAAAGGATGAATTCATCCTTTATCCTGAATCCTGAAAGCCATGCGAATCCATTTTATTGCCATCGGCGGTGCCGCCATGCACAACCTTGCGTTGGCGGTTGCCTCCAAGAAGGGATATGTGGTGACGGGGTCGGACGACGAAATCTTCGACCCCGCCCGCACGCACCTGCGGGAGGCAGGACTGCTGCCCGAGGAGTTGGGCTGGCATCCCGACCGTATCACACCCGATATAGACGCCATTATATTAGGTATGCACGCGCGCGAGGACAACCCCGAACTGGTGCGTGCACGCGAGTTGGGCTTGCGTATCTATTCCTTCCCCGAATACCTGTATGAGCAGACCCGCGACAAGGTGCGTATCGTGGTGGGCGGCAGCCACGGCAAGACCACCACGACCT
>JBJEAG010000272.1:0-8162 GCA_051868855.1 Alloprevotella sp.
AGCAGTTTGCGGGCAAAATCTGCATTTCTCGTCACGTTATCTACTCTTGAGATGTCGCTGTTCACGACGGCGTCCACATAGTTGTTTGCCTGACGCAGTGAGGCTTTTTCCGACAGTTGCAGCGAGCCGGGCCAGCCTCCGCGGCACAGAAGGAAGGCAAGGCGCACGAGGTCGAGGTCTGCTGCGATGCCTGCTGCCTTTCCCGTCTGGAAAAGGCTTCCGAAGGAAACGGCGGCGTTGGATTCTTCTGATTCTTGAAGGCTCATCGGTCGCATGGTGAGCCAGGCAAAACGTCCTGTCCCGGAGTGTGAGATTGCCGACATGTCGGCGGGCACGGCTGAGCCGGTGAAAATGAATTGTCCGGTTTCTCCGCGTTGGCTGACCGTGAAACGTGCAGCATCCCAAAGGGAGGGAGCGAGTTGCCATTCGTCAATCAGTCTGGGCACCTTTCCCTCAAGAATCATTTCCGGATTGGTTTCTGCCAGCATCAGGTTGGCTTGCATGGTGGCGGGGGCGTCCAGAAACAAACTGCTGGCGGCAGCTTGTTGCGCAGTCGTCGTTTTTCCGCACCATTTGGGACCTTGAATCAAGACGGCGCCCGCTGCTTCCAACTGTTCCGAAAGCAGTCCGTCAGCAATCCTTTTCTTGTATTTTTTATCCATGTTTTTTTGCTATGTTTTCGACGATGCAAAGTTGAGAATAAAAATCCTAATAGCCAAACATTTAACTAAATTCATTCCTACAGTTGGCGGTTTTTCATTCCTACAGTTGGCGATTTTCTGTTCCTACAGTTGGCTGTTTTCTGTTCCTACAGTTGGCGGATTTTCACTCCGGAGTTTGGCGGCTTTTTACTCCGGAATTTGGCGCGGAAGGTCAATATATGGAATGCGGGCGGCGTGGCAAATGTCGGGGATATGCTTCCGCTTCTTTTTATTCCGATTCTGCTCATTCTTTCTCGGCACTTTGTCATTCTTTCTCGGAACTTTGTCATTCCTATCCTTAGTTCCGTTGGTTTGCATCTTAAGGTGAAAGCATTTACATCTTAAGGTGAAAGCATTTACATCTTAAGGTGAAAGCATTTACGTCTTAAGGTGAAAACCAACAACTCCCAAGAAAATAATGACAAGTCCTAAGGAAAGAACGTTGCCACGGCAGATAAAAACGTGTTTTTGGAAGACTCCGAATGTTCTTTTTTTCTCTTTTCACGTTCTTTTCCTCCCACATCCGTCTCTCTTCCTTCCAACATCCCGCTCATTTCCTCCAAATTCCGTCTTTCTTCCTCCATTTTCCGCTCTTTTCCTCCAAATTCCGTCTTTCTTCCTCCATTTTCCGCTCTTTTCCTCCAATTTCCTGTTTTTTCTTCCTTCAATGCCTGAATTTCCTTTCTCCTGCTTCCGGAGAGAGGGGTGACAGTTTTTGGGACTAAGACGTTGGAAACGAGAGGTTTTAAGAAAAAAGAAAGCATCCCCGTCGTTTTGTGTTTTTCCCAAAACGACGGGGATAGCTGCGAAAAAGAGGATTCGCTTGTGCTTCAGAGATTTAAGCCTCAAAAAGTGTAACCCCTCTTTTCGAGGCATTCAGCCTCTGCGTGCAAACTTGTTTCCACGAATTTACGCGATTAATATTTCATTTCGCCTCTGTCGTCGGGGTCGTCGAAGTTAGCGAAATTGTAGCTCTCGCCGTGTTGGCTGACGTCCAAACCGATTTGTTCGCTCTGGCGGCTGACACGCATCGGAATCATTTTGTTGACGAGCCAGTAGAGCACCATGCTCATTGCGAAAGTGTAGGCAAAGACGATGGCGACGGCGGCAACGTGGAGCAGGAAGACCGTGAAGCCCTCGGCGGTGCCGCTGATGAGTCCCTCTTGAATGAAGATGCCGGTGAGGAGTGTGCCGACGATGCCGCCTGTGCCGTGGGTGGGGAAGACGTCAAGCGCGTCGTCCAGACGGTGCGAGCGTTCCGTGCGGTGGCACGCCCAGTTGCAGACCATTGTCGTGGCGAAAGCAATGAAGAAACTCTGTCCGACACTGACATATCCCGCAGACGGGGTGATGGCAACGAGTCCGACGACGGCGCCGACGGAAGCTCCCATGGCTGAGGCTTTGCGTCCTTGAACGGCATCAAGGAAAATCCATGCCAGCATGGCGGTGGCGCAGGCGGTGTTGGTGTTGAGGAATGCTTTCACAGCCACTGCGTCGGCGTGGAGCGAGGAGCCGGCGTTGAAGCCGAACCATCCGAGCCAAAGCATGGCGGCGCCGAGGACGACGTAGGGAATGTTGGCGGGAGCGTCGCTGCGTGCGCCCTGCACTCTGCGTCCGAGGAAGACCGCACCGGCGAGAGCGGCAACGCCCGAGGAGGCATGGACCACGATGCCGCCGGCGAAATCAACCACGCCCCAGCTGCGGAAGAGACCGTCGGGATGCCAGGTGCAGTGGGCGAGTGGGCAGTAGATGACGAGGCAGAAGAGCACCATGAAGACCATGTAGGCGGAGAACTTCACGCGCTCGGCAAACGAGCCGGTGATGAGTGAGGGAGTGATGATGGCAAACTTCATTTGGAACAGCGCGAAGAGTGCCAGCGGGATGGTCGGGGCGAGGAACTCGTTGGTTTGCCCTCCCACGCCGCGGAACATGAAGAAGGTGAGCGGGTTGCCGATGACGCCTCCGATGTCGTCGCCAAAGGAGAGGCTGAAGCCGACCACGACCCAGAGCACGCTGACGATGCCCATGGCGATGAAGCTTTGGAGGATGGTGCTGATGACGTTTTTCTTGCCCACCATTCCGCCGTAGAAGAAGGAAAGACCGGGCGTCATCATCAAGACAAAGATGGTGGCGGTGATCATCCACGCCACGTCAGCGGTGTCCACCGCCGCATCGCTTTCCCAGAGTCCGGGACTGTCGGGAAGAAAGGCACCTGCCACGCAAATCGCGGCGACTGAGAGAAAGAACAAGAGCCATTTTCTTTTGAACTTTTCCATAGTTTAGTTTGTTTTCGTTTGGTCCGCGCCGAAAGGGCGCCGACACGTTGAACATAGAAGTTTAGTTTAGTTTGAAGTTCGTTTGACGAGAGTCCCATTGCCGAAGCATGGAGGCTTTCGCACTGCGAAGGTAAGCAACTAAACTGAAAGAAGAAAAGAAAACAAACTATTTTCTTTACGAAAGAAGAAAAATATGTTCTTTCTCTGTCAAAAAGAAAGAAGTTGCGGGTTGTTTTGTGTGAAATTGTCAATCGCAAGCGCTGCTTGTTGGTAGCCCTCTTCGTAGAGCGCGGTGAGTTTCTGCACGTCATCCTCCAATCTGTCCACCTCCAAGGGGCGCACGGGGCGGATGACGAGGATGCGTCCCTCTTCCTCCATGCGTTCCACGAGGTCGAGTTGGCGGCGATAGTATTCGTGGCGGTGGCTCAGGAGAAGGCGCAGGCGAGGGTAGTGGCGATAGATGAAGCGCGGCATTTTCCGGTCCTTGTCGGTGGGTCGGTAGCCCTTGTTGCGAGTGGTGACGACCACGTTGAAAGGATGTCCCGTAGCGATGGCGCGCTCCAGCGGGATGGAGTCGATGATGCCTCCGTCGAGCATGGGCGTCCCGTCCACCTCCACCATCGGGCAGACGAAGGGGAGCGAACTGGAGGCTTTGGCGATTTGGAGCAGGCGTTGCGGGTCTTGTCGCTCCGTCAGATAGCACGCCTTTCCCGTGAGGCAGTTCGTGGTGACCATCTCAAACTCCATGGGGTTGCTGAAGCAGGCGTCATAGTCAAAGGGCAGGAGCGTGTTGGGAATGGCGTCGTAGATGAGTCGCTGGTCGAGGATGCTGTGTTGCGTCCAAAGATATTTCATGCCGATGTAGCGGTGCTCCGCCAGCATGTCAATGTTGGTGATTTTGGCTCGCCCGCGCTGCCGGCTCATGAAAGAGAGTCCGTTGCACGCGCCGGCAGAAACGCTGACGCAGTAGGGGAACGTGATGCCGCGGTCCATGAAGCAGTCCAACACCCCCGAGGTGAACACCCCGCGCATGCCTCCTCCTTCCAGCACGAGTCCGGTGTGGTCGGGAAAAACAGATTTAGTCATCTCCAAAGCGGATTTAGTCATCTCCTTTATATTCCTATATATATAATAATGTGTAAGTAGCTTCAAGCAGTCCCGTTTCGCAGAGAAAAACATGAGAAACCGCTAAAATATGTGCAAATGTAAGAAATTGTTCAAGAAATTAGTACTTTTGCCTTCGAGAACCTCTTCGTTGCGAATGTTTTGCTGCCATTTTCTGCGGTGAGAAAACATTTTGCAGCGAGTTAATCTGTAGTTTCTAAGCTATAATCAATATCATGCTATAATCAATAACTGCCATGCTATTTTCCAAAGAAACATACGTTGAGAGAAGACAGCGACTCTGTGAGCTGGTCAGCGACGGACTGATTGTGCTTTTCGGCAACAACGAGAGTCCGATGAACTATCCCGCCAATGCCTACAAGTTCCGTCAGGACAGCACCTTCCTCTATTTCTTCGGCGAGCATCGCTCCGGACTCGCCGCGCTGCTGGACGTTGAAAGCGGAGAAGTCTGGCTGGCAGGCGATGAGATTGACATCGACGACATTGTGTGGTATGGCTCCGTTCATTCCGTCAAGGCAATGGCAGAGGAAACCGGCGCCAAGGGCAGCATTGACATGGCAACCTTCGAGGAGCGTGTGAAGAAAGCCGCTCAAGCCGGCAGACGCATCCACTTCCTGCCGCCCTATCGCCACGACACCATGCTCGCCATCACCGACCTGCTCGGCATTCACCACTCCAAGCAGCGCGAAGCCGCTTCGCTCGAACTCATCCACGCCGTGGTGAAACTCAGAAGCCTGAAGAGCGAGGAAGAAATCGCGGAATTGGAGAAAGCCTCCGCCATCGGCTACAAGATGCACACGGCGGCGATGCGCCTCTGCCGTCCCGGCGTGACAGAACAATACATTGGCGGCGTCTTGGAAGGCATTGCTCTCGCCTACGGCAGTCATGTCTCCTTCCAAAGCATCGTTTCGATGCACGGAGAAATCCTCCACGGCTATCCCTCCGCCACCCCGTTGGAAAAAGGGCGTCTGCTGCTCTGCGATGCCGGTGCCGAGACCAACGAAAACTATTGCTCCGACCACACCCGCACCTCGCCCATCAGCGGCAAGTTCAGCACGCGCCAACGTGAAATCCACGACATCGTGGCGGACTGCCATGACCTCGCCCTCAGCCACGCCCGCCCCGGAGTCAGATGGTGGGATGTGCACTACGCCGTCTGCCGTCTCATGACCGACCGTCTGAAAGAACTCGGACTCATGAAGGGTGACACCGAAGAGTCCGTTCGCGCCGGAGCCCATGCTCTCTTCTTGCCTCACGGTTTGGGACACATGATGGGAATGGATGTTCACGACATGGAAGGTCTCGGTCAAATCTACGTTGGCTATGACGACGAGACTCGCCCCTCCTCCCAGTTCGGCATCAACGCCCTCCGCTTTGCCCGCAAGTTGGAAGTGGGTCACGTGGTCACCGACGAGCCCGGCATCTATTTCATCCCCGACCTCATCGACCTTTGGCAGCGTGAAGGCATCAACGCCGAATTCCTCTGCTTCGACAAGATTAACGAATATCGCGACTTCGGCGGCGTCCGCATCGAAGACGACGTGCTCATCACTCCCGACGGCTGTCGCTTCCTCGGCGAAGAAACCATCCCCTATCACGCCACAGAGGTGGAGAACTACATGGCAGAACACGCTGACGCCAGCCCGTTCATCCTTTGAAACAATATTTTTCAACCTATAAACCAATCATCAAGAAAAGAAATGAAAAAGAATCTCCTTCTGATTGCAGCAGCTCTCTTTGCGCTGCCCGGAGGTCTCGGTGCACAGGAAAAGAACGACACCGTGCAGTTCACCGTTGTGCGTGAAAACCCCATTACCTCCATCAAAGACCAGAACCAGAGCGGAACCTGCTGGGCATATTCTTCCCTCGGTTTCCTCGAAGCAGAATTGCTCCGCATGGGCAAGGGAGAACACGACCTCTGCGAATCCTTCCTCGTCTATAAGACCTACATGGACCGCGCCGACAAAGCTGTGCGCACCCACGGCGATGTGAGCTTCTCACAGGGTGGCTCCTTCTATGATGCCATCTACTGCCTCAAGCACTACGGCATCGTGCCGCAGGATGCCATGCCCGCTCCCGGTACCCTCTACGGTGATTCCCTCTTCAACTTCAACCAGCTCGACGCCGTGGCTTCTGCCTACGTTTCCGCCATCGCCAAGGGCAAACTCAACAAGATCTCCCTGACTTGGAAGAAGGACCTCGACGGAATCTATCGCAACTACTTCGGCGAACTTCCCACAGAAGTGAAGGTCGGAAAGAAGACCTACACACCGCAGACCTACGTCACCGACTATCTCGGCTTGAATCCCGATGACTATGTCAGCCTCACTTCCTACACCCACCATCCCTTCTACTCCAAGTTCGTCCTCGAAATCCAGGACAACTGGCGCTGGGCTGAAAGCTACAACCTCCCGCTCAACGAGTTCATGGAAGTCATGGAAACCGCAGTGAAGAACGGCTACACCTTCGCCTGGGGTGCTGACGTGTCTGAGACCTACTTCGGCCGCCGCAACGGTAAAGGCTATGCCTACGTTCCCCGCGACCTCAAAGTGACCGACCTCACCGGTTCCGATGCTGCTCGCTGGAGCGGCACGACCGATGCCGGCGCACCCATCGAAAGCGAAGACGAACTGACCATCACTCAGGAACTCCGTCAGATTGGCTACGACAACTGGGAAACCACCGACGACCACGGCATGGTTGTCTATGGCATCGCCAAAGACCCCAAAGGAAACGAATACTTCATGGTGAAGAACTCCTGGGGCGACTACGGAAAATATCACGGCATGTTCTACGCTTCCAAGGCTTATGTTGCCTATAAGACCATGAACATCCTCATCCACAAGAGCGCCATTCCTGCTGCCATCGCCAAGAAACTCGGCATCAAATAAAGGCTGAGAAACAAGTCTCAAACCCCATCTCCCACGGGGCTGCAACCACACCGGAAACGGACGGTTGCAGCCCCGTGTGGCGTGAGAGAAGTAACTTTCTCTGTGGAAAAAGCGCGGGCGGAGTGAAAAATTAGTACTTTTGTGCCGAAGTCGTGCGCCTCCGCAATGAATCCTCTCCGCAGGAATCATTTTTTGCTGAGAAAATGGCGGCGACACACATTATTAATATAGACACACATTATTAATATATATAACGTCACTTCTTATTTATCACATACCGACTCAAAACAAACATGGCGATGAACATCTTAGAACTCAACGAACAGGAAATACAGCGCAGACAATCTTTGGACGAACTCCGCGCACTTCACATCGAACCCTATCCCGCAGCAGAATATCCCGTCAATGCCTATAGCGACGAAATCAAAGCGAACTTCCAAGAAGACGCCGAGACGCCGCGCGAAGTCTGCATTGCCGGACGTCTGATGGGACGTCGCATCATGGGTAAGGCAAGTTTCGCTGAGTTGATGGACTCCAAGGGACGCATTCAGGTCTATGTCACTCGCGACGACATCTGCCCCGAAGAAGACAAGACGCTCTATAACTCCGTGTTCAAGAAACTCCTTGACCTCGGCGACTTCATCGGCGTGAAAGGTTTCGTGTTCCGCACCCAGACCGGAGAAATCTCCGTCCACGCCCGCGAAATCACCCTTCTCTCCAAGAGCCTCAAGCCCCTTCCCGTCGTGAAGGAAAAAGATGGCGTGGTCTATGACGCCTTCAACGACCCCGAACTGCGCTACAGACAGCGCTATGTTGATTTGCTCGTCAATCCGGAAGTGAAAGACATCTTCCGCAAACGCAGCAAGGTCGTCAGCACCATGCGTCAGGTTCTGGACGAAGCCGGCTACACCGAAGTCGAAACGCCCATCCTGCAACCCATTCCCGGCGGCGCCAGTGCTCGTCCCTTCATCACCCACCACAACTCCCTTGACACCGACCTCTATCTCCGCATCGCCACGGAGCTCTATCTGAAACGCCTCATCGTCGGAGGCTTCGAGGGCGTCTATGAAATCGGGAAGAACTTCCGCAACGAGGGCATGGACCGCAACCACAATCCCGAGTTCACCTGCATGGAACTCTACGTGCAGTATAAGGACTACAACTGGATG
>JBJEAG010000273.1:0-6718 GCA_051868855.1 Alloprevotella sp.
GGTGACCGATTCAGCCCCTCAAACGACCTCAAACCTCTCAAACCTCTCAAACGACCTCAAACCTCTCAAACGACCTCAAACCTCTCAGGCACCCTCCGCGCCGACTCTTTGACCCTTTAGACCTTTTTGACCCTTTAGACCCCTCTTCATGTTCGACTCCGCACGCTACAAAAAGATTCTTCAGGACGTTTGGGGATACCCCGGCTTCCGAGGCATTCAAGAGGATATCATTCGCCACATCGCCAACGGCAATGACACCCTCGGACTCATGCCGACCGGCGGCGGAAAGAGCATCACCTTCCAAGTGCCGGCGCTGGCGGAAGAGGGAACCTGTCTCGTGGTGACTCCGCTCATCGCCTTGATGAAGGACCAAGTCGCCAACCTCAAAAGCCGCGGCGTCGCAGCCGTTGCCATCAGCTCGGAAATGACACGCGAAGAGATAACGCGCCACTTGGACAATGCCCACTACGGCGCCTACAAACTGCTCTACGTCTCCCCCGAACGCCTCGGCTCGCCCCAATTCATCGCCCGTCTGCGAGGCATCAGCGTCAGTTTCATCGTCATCGACGAAGCCCACTGTATCTCGCAATGGGGCTACGACTTCCGCCCCTCCTATCTCCAAATCGCCGACGTGAGAGACGTGCTCCCCGGCGTTCCCGTGCTGGCGCTGACCGCCACCGCCACACAAGAGGTGGTCGATGACATCTGCCAGAAACTCCGGTTCAACGCCTCGGGCAAGGTGTTCCGCATGAGTTTCGAACGCCCCAACCTGCGCTACGTCGTCCGCGCCACCGAGACTCCGGCAGAGGAGATGGTGCACATTCTCCAAAGCGTGCCGGGCTGCGCCATCGTCTATGCCGGCTCGCGAGAGAAAACGGAGGAGCTGGCGAAGACACTGACGGACGAAGGCATCCCCGCACTCCACTATCACGCCGGACTCCCGGCTCTGACACGACAAACCGTGCAGCGCGCCTGGCAGGAAGACCAAGCCCGCGTCATGGTCGCCACCAACGCCTTCGGCATGGGCATTGACAAACCCGACGTCAGACTGGTCGTGCACTACGACGTGCCGGACAGCATCGAAGCCTATTTCCAAGAAGCGGGACGTGCCGGACGCGACGGCAAACTTTCCTACGCCGTCCTGCTCCACAACTCCTTCGTCGAACGCAATCTGCTCCGAAGAGTGGAGGACTCCTTCCCGCCGACGGACTATCTGCGAAAGGTCTATGCCGACATCTGCTATTTCCTGCAAATCGCCGAGGGCGAAGCGGAGGGCAGAACGTTTGAGTTCAACACTTCTAAGTTCTGCCGAGTCTTCCACCACTTCCCCATCCGCCTGCAAAGCGCACTGAGTCTCCTCAGCCGAGCCGGCTACCTCGACTTCCAAGAGAAAGAAGACGCCACCTCGCGCCTCATGGTGATGATGCAACGCGACGAACTCTATGGCGTGAACTATCTGCCCGAACGCACGGAACTCGTGCTCGACGCCGTGATGCGCCGCATCCCGGGCATTTTTGCAGAATATCGCACCGTCGAAGAAGACGTGCTGGCGGACTTTTGCGACATGACGCCGCAGGAGGTCTATCAGCACCTCTGCTCCCTCTCCCGCTGGGGAATCTTGAACTATGTTCCGAAAAAGAAAATCCCGAAAATCACCTTCCTCACCCGTCGTCTCGACCCGGTGAACGTGACTTTCCCGCCGGAAATCTACTCCATCCGCAAAGCGCACATGCAGAAACAGATTGAAGCGATGGCGAACTATGTGTTGCAAGACGAACAATGCCGCAGCCGCGTCTTGCTCCACCATTTCTCCGACGATGCGCCGGACTGCGGCGGCTGCGACGTGTGTCTGAAAAACAAAAAACGCTCATGACTCCTCTGATTCAAATCCGACAAGGAGTGGCACGCCACCCGCTCTATCGTCTCCACGCTCCCTTCGACTTCACCCTTCACGCCGGAGAACACACCGTGCTCTTCGGAAAGAACGGAGCGGGAAAGACGTTGCTCGCCCGACAAATTGCCGGGGCGTGTCCGCTGCTCGGCGAAGCACGCACGGACACTCTCTCCTCGGGCAAAGACGCAGAGGGCGGCATCCGCTGTCTTTCGTTTCGGGACATCTACGGCGGCAACGAGCCTGCCTACTATCAGCAGCGTTGGAACCGTGCCGACGAACAGGTCTTCCCGACCGTGGCAGAAACGTTGGAGCGCTCCCACCCCGTCGGCGCGGAAGTGTCGGAGGAAACGCAACGACGCATCGAATCCACCGGCATCACGGCGCACCTCGACAAAACCATCAACCTTCTCTCAAGCGGAGAACTCCGACGCCTCCAAACGGCACGCATGCTTTTCTCCCGTCCGCAGGTGCTGATGATTGACAATCCCTACATCGGACTGGACCGCGAGGCACGCCGCTCCTTCACCGCACTCTTAGAGGAACTCGCCAAGAACGTGACGCTCATCTTGATTGTATGCCGCGAGACGGACATCCCGCCCTTCATCCGAAAAGTGGTCAGCCTCAGCGACCGCACCCTGACCCACACGGAATCGCTGGAGGAGTTCTTCCAACGCCGGGCGAAGGAACAGGAAATGCCCGCCCCCGAACTCTCTCCCCTGCCCGCCCCTTCCACGGAGTCTCCCGTGCCGCAAGGCGAGAACGTGATTGAGTTCCGCGACGTGACGGTGACCTACGGCAACCGTCACATTCTCCACCACCTCGACTGGACGGTGCGCTGCGGCGAGCGTTGGGCACTGACCGGACCGAACGGCGCAGGAAAATCGACCCTGCTCTCGCTCATCTGCGCCGACAACCCGCAGGGCTACGCCTGTCCCATTCATCTCTTTGGAAAACGGCGGGGACGCGGCGAAAGCATCTGGGAAATCAAGAAGCACATCGGTTTCGTTTCGCCGGAGATGTTCTCGACCTATCGCAAACCTCTTCCCGCCATCGACATCGCGGCGAGCGGACTGCGCGACACCATCGGGCTCTACGTCCGCCCCTCGCAACAGGAACGGGAACTCTGTCTGGAATGGATGGAACGCTTCGGCGCCGCCGACCTCGCCGCGCGGGATTATCTCTCGCTCTCCGACGGCGAACAGCGACTGGTGTTGCTAGTGCGTGCCTTCGTCAAACAGCCCGCGCTGCTCATCCTCGACGAACCCTTCCACGGGTTGGACGCCGAACTGACCAACCGTGCCCGACGCATCATCGACGCCTACATGACTCGCCCGGACCGCACGCTCATCATGGTTTCGCACTACGACGAAGAACTGCCCGCCTGCATTGACCACCGTCTGACGCTTTCCCGCCAAAACTGATTCTGAACTTATGATTATATATTTCTCCGGAGCGGGCAACAGCCGCTACATTGCCCGCCGACTTGCCCGACTGCTCGGCGACCGCGCGGTCTCCATGGAAGAACTTTGGAAAGACCACAGTCCGAAAATTGAACTCGAAGCCCACGAAGACTTGGGCTTCGTCATGCCGGTTCACTTCGGCGGGATGCCCGCCTTCGTCCACGACTTCATGGCGCAGATGGAAGTGCGACACGCGTTGGACGCTCCTATATATATATATGGTGTGCCGACCTTCGGTGCTTCCGTCGGGGAATGGGAGAAGCAGTTCAAGGATGCGCTGCGTGCCTGCGGTCTCGAAGCCACGGGCATCTTCCCCGTCAGAATGGTCGATACCTACGTGCCGCTCTTCGACGTGACCAACGCGGAGAAAAACGAAAAGGTGCTCGAACAGGCGGAGCGTCTCATTCCCCGCATCGCCGAAAGCATCCAACAAAAATCCGTTTGTCTGCGGAATGAGACAAACGGACGGAAAATGAATGGCGGGAAAATGCCGCACTGGATGGCGAAGTGGCAATATAAGTTCTACGAAAGCGCCCGCCGCACCAAACGTTTCTCGGTCGATTCGCACGTCTGCGAGCACTGCGGCGCGTGTGCCGCAAACTGTCCGACGAAAAGCATCGACATGAGCACGGACGAGCATTTGCCGATTTGGACAAAAGAGAAATGCACGCTCTGTCTGCGCTGCCTCCACCACTGCCCCGCCCACGCCATCCGCATCGGACGTCACAGCGAGAAGCACGGACAATATCCCGGACCGGAGGAAAAATAAAACTCACAAAAAGCTTTTCTCGTCATTCACCTCCCGGCTTCACCACATAAAGGTGCGAGCAGAAGACTTCGTCGTAGCGGCGGGTGCCCTTCGGACGCGGATTGTCGTCGAAGCGACCGAGGTCTTCCACGCTGAACTGCTGCAACGCCTCGGCGGGAAGATAGTCGGAAAGAGGACGCGCCAAAACGAGCAAACAGGGAGCAGCGGCACGCAGGCTGTCGGCATTCGTCACCTCCAACGGACGGATGGGACGCCCCATGACATAGACCAACTCGATGCGCAACGGGTCTGCCGCGCCATGATAGCACGGCAACGCCTTCACCTCGGGGCGAGCGTTCACGGTAGCTATGCTGTGACGCTCCTGATTCATGAACAACTTATCGACCAACGGCATTCCGAAGGCTTCAACGGAGAGGAAAAGAATGACTACGCCATAAACCACCCTTCTCACCCGCAGTCCGCGGATGGCTCTCACCAGCCACGCCGTCACCGCAAGGCAGAACAGCGCGACGCCCGCTTCTTCCCAAATGCTGATGTAAGCTTTTTCATAGAGGAAAATCCAAGTTGCCACGGGAAGCAGAAGAATGACAGCCGTGATGAGCCAGGCATTGACGCGGAAGAGCACGCGCTCGCGGCGGTGCTTGCTGCCCAACACGCCGAAGACGTCAATCCAACGCTGAAGCTGATAGCCCATGACGTAGGAGGCAGGAATGAGCAAGGGGAAGAGATAGCGCGGCTTCTTTTCGGGCATACACGACAAGAGGAAAAGACTGAGCACCATCCACAGCGCCGGCATGGCGTAGGCACGGTCGAGACTCCGCAACCTGAGTCCCCACGCCTTCAAACGTCCCAAACCTTTCTCGCCCGCGGCAGCATAACACAAAGGCAAAACAAGCGAGGTGAGCAGCAGGATGCTCCACACGCCACTCTCGAGGAAGAACTGCCAATAGTACCAAAACGGGCGGGCGTTGTGGTTTGCCCAAGCGCCGGTTTCTTTCTGCACGACGGCACCGACGGCGTCGGAGGCGTGGAGGAAGATGTAGGCAAACCACCAACCGCCCACGACGACGGCGAGCAGAACCGCCCACAAGAGTCCGCGACGGTGACCGCGCAACGGTGTTTTCATGGTGAGGAACCAAGCCGGGAGGAAGGGAAGAAGCAAGGCGTAGAACGAAACCGGTCCTTTGCTCATCCACGAAAGCCCGAGCCAGATGCCTGCCCACGTGAAGTGTTTGAACTGAGTGCGGTGGAGGTCCGCCCGCGCTTTGAAGGCTCGTGCCAAATGGAAGATGCCCGCCATCATGAAGGCGTGACAGAAGATGTCCCAGTTCACCGTGCGCCCCGTGAGCACGACATTGTAGGAGGTCACGAAGACCAAAGTCGCCAGATAGGCGTTCATGCGCAAGAAGCGGTGGGCGAAGACGTAGAAATAGAACACCAACAACGTCGCCGCTGCCGCCGCCATGCCGCGCTGAAGCGGCAGACTGTCCGTTCCCGTCAGCAGCGTCGCCGCCACCAACCACGTGGGCAAGGGCGGTTTCTCCAAACGCGGCTCGGCGTTCATCGTCGGCTCCAGCCAACTGCCGTCAGCCACCATCTCGCGAGCCGTGATGATGTTTCGCGACTCCATGATGTCGGGTTGCAACACGCCGTTGTGCATGAAGAACGTCACAAGGCAAAGAAGGAAAATGAGCACGGGCTCAGTGAAATGGCGGGAGGGACGAAGTGTGTACAAGTTGCTGTGAGTTTTGAGGTATATATATAATATGGTGTATCTGTCACGAAGAAAACGTCAGCGCGAGCGTTGGAGACGCATGACCATCGCCACGCCGGGTATGTCGGGCTGAAAGTCGTTGAGCGCGTCGGCGCCGGAGAGACGGTGGAGCAGCAAGTGACGCACCGCCAGTCCGCGGGACATCTTGGCGTAGATGGTCACGTTTTTCTCGCGTTCGCCCTCCACCACCTTGAAGTCGGGCGTGACGACCGTCGTCTCGCGACAAACGCGCTTCCAGTCGAAGAGGCGCTGCATCTCGGCGCTGGCGAGGTTCATCAAGACGCCGTCGTCGGCGTTCACGCTCTCAATCAGAAAGTCCGTCAGCCGTGGCTTCCAAAAGTCGAAGCGGGATTGGAGGGCGGTGGCGGTGGCGTTAGCTTTGGCGTTGGCTTTGGCGTTGGCGGGCAATGCGACGGAGCCTTCCAAACGATAGGGCGAAATCATGTCGGAGGGGCGCAGGAGTCCGTAGAGGAAGGATGTGATGAAGAGGTGTTTCGAGGCAAAGTCAAGCGACTCGGCGGGCAGCGTCTCCGGCACGATTTGTTTGAAGACAACGCCATCGTAGGCAAACAGTGCCGCCCTCTTCGGGTTCTCTGCGTCGAAGAAGTGCTGATAGTTCAAGCAGACCGCCGCCGCAATCGGCATCTTCACCTTGAGCATCTCCGCCATGCGCTCCGGCGAGAACTGCATCAGGTGGTGCGCCGCCTCCTGTGCCTCAGCGAGAAAGCGAGGCGCAGTCTGCACGCACTCCGCCTCCTTCGGACAGGTTTGCCCGAACTGCATCGTTTTGGAACACGAAATCAGGATTTGCATGAGCGAAA
>JBJEAG010000273.1:6818-8121 GCA_051868855.1 Alloprevotella sp.
GTTTGCCCGAACTGCATCGTTTTGGAACACGAAATCAGGATTTGCATGAGCGAAATGATTGGGGTGAGAATTAATAACCTGATGAGAGAAAATCTATAAGTCCCTTGCTCACCTCTTCGTTGGGAAAGCCCAAAAGATATTTGCGACGGTGCGGGTCACACGCCTTGATGGTCAAGTAGCCACTCTGGTAAAGCATGGGAAGAGGTTTCTGGGCGTCTGCCTTGTAGTCCACAAAGTCTGCCGTGTCATACCACTGATTTACCAATTCGTTGAGACAACTGTCCGTGTGCTGCAGCAGTTTGGTGAGATAACCGGGCGTACCTGTTCGGAACCAATAATTGTCCCTTCCTTTCTGGTCGAAGCAACTCAGCAAACTGAAGGGATTGTAAACGTCGGTCATGTGCGGTCCGAAATGATAACCGTCATAGAGTTGCTTCAAGAGTTCTTTTTCTTTCTCCACAGTCAGACCTTCCGCCTCAGCGAGATCTTCAATCGGTTTGGCAAACTGTGCGTCGAGTTCTTCGGCAGTGATGCCACAGATTCCTTCGTAGCGCGAGTCCATGGAAATGTCTTTCGGTTGATTGAAACCACTGAAGACGCTGATTTGTGAGAATTTTGTCACGCCGGTGAGCATCACGAACCGTAAATGTTCATCCGCATCTTTAAGAGCGGAGTAGAAACTTTTCAGTATGTTGCGATTATAATCCTCCAACGTCACCTTTACCCCATTTTGCTCCACTCGAGAGTGCTCTTCCATGGCATCCAGCAGCGGTTTGTCATATTCATCAATCAAGACCACCACCCTCTCGCCCGTCTTGTCGTGTGCCGCCTTGATGATTTGGCGGAAACGCTGTGCCAGGCTGGAAGAAGGCGAAGTGATTCCATAAACGGTTTCTTGCTCTGACAAAAGGACCCGCAACACCTCTTCCAACTCATTTTGGTTCTTATAATTCCCCGAACCGAAAGAAAAGTGCATGACGGGATAACATTTCCACTCCTGTTCCAATTTATCAATGGCGAGCCCTCGGAACAAATCTTTCTCTCCACGGAAGTAACTGTGCAAGGTGGAAAGGAGAAGACTTTTGCCGAAACGGCGCGGACGTCCCAAGAAGAAGGTGCTTTCGTAGGATGCCAAATCATGCACGTACGCGGTTTTGTCCACATAGACATAACCGCCGCGAATAATCTTCTCAAAAGTTTGAATGCCGATAGGGTATCTCATGAGCCTGGGTCTTGAAGGTTGCGTCACCACTTCACAAGGAATGGGAAGCGCGAAGGATTGGCGCAAAATTAATGCTTTTCC
>JBJEAG010000274.1:0-1722 GCA_051868855.1 Alloprevotella sp.
TAACTGGCAGCACCTCAGCGTGGTGCTCGCTCTTCCTCTTTGAAAGTAGGATTTAAAAGGAGGTGGCGCTTGGTGCGTCACCTCCTAAACTATTTTTTCTGTGCAGAAGATGATGTCAAAAATTCAGAGAATGCCCTGCTGCATCATGGCGCGGGCAACTTTCATGAAGCCGGCAATGTTGGCGCCTTTGACAAAGTTGATGTGGTTGGCGTCAAGGCGGCCGTAGCGCACGCACTGATCGTGGATGTCTTTCATGATTTGTTGCAGACGGGCGTCCACCTCTGCCGCCGTCCAAGAGAGATGAATCGCATTTTGCGTCATTTCCAAACCGGAGGTAGCCACGCCGCCGGCATTGACTGCCTTGCCCGGTGCAAAAGGAATCTTGTTGTCGTTGAAGAAATCGACAGCCTCGGCGGTGCAGCCCATGTTGCTGACCTCTGCCACGAGTTTCACGCCGTTGTCCTTGAGCATCTGCGCGTCAGCAAGGTTGAGTTCGTTTTGCGTGGCACAGGGCAGGGCGATATCCACGTGTTGTTCCCACGGTTTCTTGCCCGGGAAGAAGGTGGCTTCGGGATAGCGTTCCGCGTAGGGGGCAACGATGTCCTCGCCGGAGAGACGCAGTTCCAACATATAGTCAATCTTGTCGCCGGAAACGCCTTTCGGGTCATAGACATAACCGTCCGGTCCGCTGAGAGTCACGACTTTCGCACCCATCTCAACGGCTTTCGTTGCCGCACCCCAAGCCACGTTGCCGAAACCGGAAATGGCAACGGTCTTGCCCGCAATGTCCATGTCGAAGTCTGCCAACATTTGGCGCACGAAGTAGAGTGCACCAAAACCGGTCGCTTCGGGGCGGAGCAGCGAACCGCCGAACTCAAGTCCCTTTCCGGTGAAAGTGCCGGTGTGTTCGCGGGAAAGTTTTTTGTACATGCCGAACATGTAGCCCACCTCTCTGCCTCCGACGCCGATGTCTCCGGCGGGCACGTCCTGGTCGGGACCGAGGTTGCGCCAGAGTTCCACCATGAACGCCTGGCAGAAACGCATGATTTCTGCTTCGCTGCGTCCGCGCGGTGAAAAGTCCGAACCGCCTTTCGCACCGCCCATGGGAAGCGTTGTCAGCGCATTCTTGAAGGTCTGTTCAAAACCGAGGAATTTCAAGATGCTGAGATTGACGGAAGGGTGGAAACGAATGCCGCCTTTGTAGGGGCCAATGGCGTTGTTGAACTGAACGCGGTGGCCGAGATTGACGTGCACTTCGCCACGGTCATCGACCCAAGGCACACGGAAAGTCAAAATGCGGTCGGGTTCGACGAGACGTTCCATCAGACGCACTTTTTCAAATTCGGGGTGTTCGTTATAGACGTCCTCCACGGAGGTGAGAACCTCCTTCACGGCTTGAAGAAATTCCGGTTCGTTGGGATGACGCTTTTGCAGGTCTTGCAGAATGATTTCTTTTTTCATGCTATTGTGAGATTTAAGGTCGGTTGAAGTGTCAGAAACAATGACAAATGTAAAGCGTGATTTCAAAATTACGAAGCATGGGTTCCCAAAAACTGTGACTAATATGCTTTAAAGCATGAAATTTCTGACAAAATGTAAGAATTGGCGTTAGGGAAAAGAAGAAATGCGGGGGTTGTTGCCGGGCAAAGAAAAACGGGACGGCGTCAGCGCAATGCGACACTGTCCCGTGTATGGGGTTGTTGATGAGGTGTTCTGATACGG
>JBJEAG010000275.1:0-1715 GCA_051868855.1 Alloprevotella sp.
GACTCTTTGTCTCTTTGACTCTTTGTCTCTTTGACTCTTTGTCTCTTTGACTCTTAGTCTCTTTGACTCTTAGTCTCTTTGACTCTTTCCATGAAACCACTGGCAGAAAGACTTCGTCCCATCAGTTTGGACGACTACATCGGACAAAAACATCTTGTTGGCGAAGGAGGTATCCTGCGCCGAATGTTGGACGGCGGGCGCATCTCCTCCTTCATCCTCTGGGGACCCCCGGGGGTGGGGAAGACCACGCTCGCCAAAATCATAGCACACATCAGTAATCTTCCGTTCTACACCCTCTCCGCCGTTCACAGCGGAGTGAAGGAGGTGCGCGAAGTCATTGAGCGTGCCAAAAGTCAGCCGCTCTTTCAAACCGGCACTCCCATCCTCTTCATCGATGAAATCCACCGTTTCTCCAAGTCGCAGCAAGACTCACTGCTCGCCGCTGTGGAGACGGGCGTCATCACGCTCATCGGCGCCACCACCGAAAACCCGTCGTTTGAGGTCATTCGTCCGTTGCTCTCTCGCTGTCAGGTCTTCACGCTCAACGCCCTGGAAAAGGATGACCTCTTGGCGCTCTGCCACCGCGCACTGACCGAGGACCTCGTGCTGAAGGAGAAGCAGATTGAAATTCGGGAACACGAGGCGCTCTTGCGCTACAGCGGAGGCGACGCCCGCAAACTCCTCGGCATTTTGGAAATGATGGTAGAGTCTGCCACGACCACCCCCATCGTTATTGACAACGAAGGCGTGCGCCGGCAGATGCAACTCTCGCCCATGGCGTATGACAAAGACGGAGAGATGCACTACGACATCATCTCAGCCTTCATCAAGAGCATTCGCGGAAGTGCTCCCGACGCTGCGCTCTACTGGCTTGCCCGCATGATTGAAGGCGGCGAAGACCCGTGTTTCATTGCCCGCCGTTTGGTCATTTCTGCTGCCGAGGACATTGGTTTGGCAAATCCCAACGCCCTTCTGCTCGCCAATGCCGCCTTTGAAGCAGTGCGCAACATCGGGATGCCGGAGGGGCGCATCCCGCTTGCCCAAGCCACGGTCTATCTTGCCAACTCCCCCAAGAGCAACTCAGCTTATCTCGGCGTGGATGCCGCTCTTGAACTGGTGCGCAAGACGGGTAACCTTCCCGTTCCGCTCCACCTTCGCAACGCTCCGACAAAGTTGATGAAAGAGTTGGGCTATCACGACGGCTACCTCTATCCGCACGACTATCCCAACCATTTCGTGCAGCAGCAATACATGCCCGACGAACTTGCCCAAACCCAACTCTACCATCCGTGCGACAACGCCGCGGAAACCAAAACCCGTGCCTACTGGGACGAGGTGAAGAAAGGATGAGAATCCTTTTTTGATTCCCGCTTTTCGGAATTCCTGCAAAAAACTGTGACAATTGAAAAAACAAAAACAGGAATCCACCCCTTGCGCTTGATGCAAAATGTCTCTTACGAGCCATTGATGCTGTAGTTCTCAGAAACTCTCCGAAGCAAGCTTCGAGATTTTCTGACGCCTAAAACATCATCCTGTCGGGTTTTGCATCCATCACAAGGCGATAAACATGAAATAAATCTTTCTGCTGTTGCATTCTTTCCCCTTTGATTCTTTTGTTTATTATTGCTGTCCGGTAAAAGTTGTTTCATCCGGATGGTGCGTGCTGAAAGCACGAACGAGGGAGCCGAAGGCGACCGAGATTCTAGCCCAGGGTG
>JBJEAG010000276.1:0-1703 GCA_051868855.1 Alloprevotella sp.
GGACTTGTTTTCACTCTATGCGAAAATCTCCTCGGGGCTTTCGTGGGATATGTGGCTTGCATGAACAAAAAGGTTCCTCAGGTGTTGTTGGATGGCAGTAAAGATCTTGAATTAGTTCAACAATTGATTTCCATCTATCAACCTGAATACGTTTGGATGCCAACAAGACGTGTGGAAGAGATTGGTGGAAAAATTATCTATAAATATCAAGAGTACTCGCTGCAACAGATGTCGTATGAACAGTCTTTGACTTGTGAGAAAATCCATTCTGACCTTCTTTTGTGCCTAACCACATCGGGAAGTACCGGTTCACCAAAGTTTGTGCGTCTTTCTGAAAGAAATCTTCAGAGCAATGCGGAATCTATTGCTGAATATCTTCACATTGATGAGAACGAGCGACCTGTGACATCACTACCTATGTACTACAGTTACGGCATGTCGGTCATCAACAGTCATCTGATTAAAGGAGCAACCATTCTGTTGACTGACAAAGCTGTGATGCAGCGCGAGTTTTGGAGTTTCATAAAGGAGCAAAAAGCCACTTCAATTGCCGGTGTGCCTTACACCTATGAGATGCTAAAAAGACTTCGTTTCTTTCGAATGAATCTGCCCGACTTGAAAACCATGATTCAAGCCGGAGGCAAACTGAACGCAGCCTACGTGAAGGAATATGTGGATTTTGCCGAACAAACCGGCAAACAATTCATCGTGATGTATGGACAGACCGAAGCAGCTCCACGCATGAGTTATTTGCCATTCAAAAAGGCTGTTGAGAAGAATGCTTCTATCGGCATTGCTATCCCCGGCGGGAAACTTTCTGTCGTGGACGTAGATGGTTGCGAAATCACATCTCCGGGAATTGAGGGTGAATTAGTGTATAAGGGCGAGAATGTTTGCTTAGGATATGCTGAATCACGTAATGATTTGTGCAAGGGAGACGAGAATCATGGAGTGCTTCACACCGGGGACATTGCCAAATTTGATGAAGATGGTTACTTCTACATCACAGGGCGAATGAAACGTTTCGTGAAGATTTGGGGAAACCGCACCAATTTGGATGCTACCGAGCAACTTATCAAAGCAATTACGCCCAACTGTGCATGTGGGGGCATTGATGACTTGATTACGGTGTTTGTGACTGAAGATGAATTGGAAGAAAAAATTAAAGCATTATTGGTCGAGAAGACTGGATTCAATCCTCGAGCCTTCCAAGTGAAAAGAATTGAAAAAATTCCTGTTAAATCAAATGGAAAAATAGATTATCCTGCACTACAGAAAATGTTATAAGCATGAATATAAATGACATACTTGAGATTGCACCTTATTCCTTGAACAAGATGCAGAAACATGCCTTACTCAATGAACGGTTGCATGAACTGACTCGCAAACACTATGCTCAGTGTGAGGCTTATCGAAAAATGATGGAAGCACGCGGCTTGGACATTAACAACCTGCCTGACTACGAAGAGTTACCATTCCTCCCTGTTCGTCTTTTCAAAGAGTTTGAACTTCGCTCTTGTGGAAAGGATGAAATTGTCAAAACGATGACTTCCAGCGGTACGACAGGACAACAAGTGAGTCGTATTTATCTGGACAGAGAGACTTCTTCTGCGCAGCAGAAATGTCTGACAAAAATCGTGAGTCATGTTCTTGGTACAAAACGTGTTCCCATGTTGATTCTTGATTCTTCCGCCGTTATCAAA
>JBJEAG010000277.1:0-7994 GCA_051868855.1 Alloprevotella sp.
GCAAACGCGATGAATCGCGTCCGCGCCACCGATTGCAACAGTTACCGAGTAGATGCTCGCAGGTGGCTGGGTGACGTGAGACACGTCACCTCCTATTTTTTGCATTGCAAACGCGATTCATCGCGTCCGCGCCACCGTGGAGCATATTTCCCCACCATTTTCCATAATCCTCCCCTGCAATCCCCCAACAAAAAAGACGTGCGGAACTGTCGTGGTGGCAGTTCCGCACGTGGCGTTCGTGAGCGGTGCGCTCAAAGTCGGTTCGTCCGGCTTATTGCGCGTTCAAAAAGCACGTCATTTGATGAGCACCTTCTGTCCGTTACGGATATAGACGCCGGGCGCCGGTGCTTCCGTCAGTCTGCGGCCCTGGAGGTCGTAGAGAAAGGAGTTGGCGGCGGGAGCGGTGGCTTGGCTGATGCCCGTCGGAGTGTAGGAGGTGGGGATGGGGTGGAACGGCTGGTCCTCGGTGAACTTATACTGTCCGTCGGAAGCCCAGTCGAGGCTGAAGCGCACGAAGCGGAGCACGTAGTTGCTGGCGCTGTAGTAGCCGTCTTCTTCATAATACACGCCGAGCGTTCCGTCGGGGAGCACGACAGCAGTGCTGTAGCCGGAGCCCCAGGGGCAGATGGTCTTCGGAGCGCCGAAGGTCTCGCCCTCGTCGGTGGAGAGGCAGATGCTCACGTTTTGGCGGCTGCTGCTGTTGGGCAGGGTCTCGAAGGCGATGTTCCAGGGGTTGCCGTCGAGCGTGGAGCACCAAACCATGTACTCGCCGTCGCAGGCGTTGCCGCTGATGCCGGTGGTGAAGCGGGTCTGCGGTTCATATTTCCAAGTGGCGCCGTGGTCGGAGGTCACGTTGTGGAAGTTGTAGCCACTGGCGCGAACGAAGATGGAGAGGTCGCCGTTGTTGCGTTCGAGCGTTTTGGGTTCGTCGGCGTTGGTCGTGCCGCTGGTGCCGACCACCTGCCAGGTCTGACCGTGGTCATAGCTCATGAAGAAGTGGAAGTTGCGCACGTCGTTGCCGTCGCGATTGACGAAGCTGGAGACGAGTGTGCCGTCGCGCTTTTGGAGTGCGGCACCGGAGCCGGAGAAGCCGCCCTTCCAAGTCGGGTTCGGGCTATCGACGCCGTAGAGGCTCTTCGTGTGGTCCACGGGTGTGCTCCAGGTTTCGCCGCCGTCGGAACTCATGATGGTCTTCCAGAGCTGAGGCTCGGCAGCGGTGGATGCCCAGAAGCCGTGGCCGTAGGTGCCGGCGGCGGTCATGATGCCGATGATGTTGCCGTTTTCGCGGTCGGTGACGATGGAGGCGTCGCCGTGACCATAGTTTCCGCCGAGGTCTTCGCCGGCTGCGACGCGCTGCGGACGAGTCCAGGTGCGACCCATGTCGTCAGAGTATTGTGCCACGATGTAGAGCATGTTCGGCAGGTCGCCGTTGTGTTGCAGACGGTCGTCGGTCAGTGTGACGAGACGGTCCACGACGGTGCCGTCGTCGAGTTTCTTCTTCACGGTCGTGATGGCGGGGATGCGATAGTAGCGAGAGCCGCAGTCGTAGGGCATGAGGGCTGCACCTTCGGAGAGGAAGATGGTCACGGTGTGTTGCGGGTTGCCGTTGGCTTCAGCCACTTCAGTGCCGTCCACGACGTAGCCGCTGATGGTGGCATCCACGGTGTGCCCCTCGGTGGCATCGTCTGCGATGTCGAAGGCAATCCAGAGGTTGTGTTCACCCGTGGGAAGGTCGGTGGAGAAGTTGATGGCAAACGAACCGTCGGCGCCGATGGAGGAGGCTTCGCCGAGGAGTGTGCCGTTCTCTTCGCGCCAGGTCATCTTTTGGTCTTCGTCGATGAAGAGTTCGCGGTTGTTGGAGGCGAGATATGCCTTCACGCTCTTCACGTCGGCGAGGTCGGTGGCAACGACGTTACCCTTGATGGAGCTGACGTTCACGCTGCCGGTGAGACCGGTGACGCGCAAGACGGAGCGCACGATGGGCTGGTTCTTGTTACCGATGCCGGTGGTCACCTTGCCCTGCTTCACGGTGGTGGAGGCGAGCACGGCTTCGGGGTGGCTCGTATCTACGGGAGCAAATTTCCAGAGCGAAGCATTGTCTTCGGCTGCGTTCCAGCGCACGATGACGGCGCCGGCTTCCTGGGCGTGGAGTTCCACGCCGCTGTCCTTGATGGTGAAGAATCCGTAGGCAGACTGGATGGTGTAGATATAGTTCGCTTCTTCGCTCTTTCCGAACTGGGTGCTTCCGCCGGTGCCGGCGCCAGCCGTGCCGATGTAGTCACCGTTGTAGTTCTTGATGGCGAGTTTGCCGTCCTGTTCCCAGAAACTCCAGATGCGGTCGGGTGAGAAGGACTTGTCGCCGAAGCGCATGCGGTCAAGTTCGGAGTCATAGTACATCACCTTTCCGGCGCAGTAAGCCTTGGTGGTGGCGCTGGTGATGTAGTACCAGTGCTCGTTGCCCTCGGTGCTGGTGACGGGCGGTTCGGGCACGTCCTTCTTGATGTGGAGCGTGAAGTTGCTGAGGATGACGCCCTGGCTGTTGGCACCGGCGAGGGTGAAGACAAGGCTGGAGAGCGCCACGTTGCCGGCACTTTGGGTGGCAGCGGTCTGAGAGGTCGTGTAGGCTGTGCCGTCGTCCATCGTCAGCGTCAGTCCCGTGGAGTGGTTGTTGTTGGCGAAGGTGAAACTGTAGGAGTCGATGACGTAGCCTGCCGGCGCGGTGAGCGTGTAGGTGGAGCTGGCTGCGCTGCCCGTGAAGAGTTGCAGGTTGTCGCCGCTCCAGTTCATGTTGTTGACGGTGCCGCAGGTGAAGGTGACTTGCGGTCTGGTCGAGCTCTTCCACGCGCTGAAGTAGTTGCCTGTGGTGCCGCCGCTGGTGTTGTAGAGCGTGCCGTTGGGTTTATCGACGGTGATGGTGAGTTCGTCGGGCAGCGGTTCGTCGCTCACCTCGGTGAAGAGGAAGCTGGAGCCGCCGTCGTTGGCGCCGCGGGCGTCGTTCCAGGTGGAGAGTTTGTTGCTGCGGTTGTTGAAGTAGCAGTTGTCGCCGTAGTGGAAGGCGTAGCTGTCCGTGGCGGCGGTGGAGGTGTTGAGGATGAAGGCGGTGTAGGTGCCCGTGGCAGCCATCACGGCTTTCTGGTTGTCGGCGACGGAGGCGTAGGTCACCTTCATGCCCGGTCCTTTTGCCTTATTATAGAATGTATAGCCCGAAACCGTGTTTCCCGTGACGCACCAGAGACCGTAGGCGTTGTCGTCGGCGGGTTCGGAGGTCGCCATGTCCACGTCCGTGCCGCTGTTGGCAACGAGCCAGGCGTTGCGGGCGGTCTTCATTTTGTACCAGTGAACGGTCTCGCCCCAGGCGTCAGCCGTCGGCTCTTCCGAGAGGAGGAAGCTGTAGCCTTGGTCTTCGACGAAGGTCGGTTCAGCCTCCGGTTCGGGAGCATCCTCGATGAGGAACTGGCAGCCGGTGTCGCTGCGGTCGCTGCCCTTGGTGGCAGAGTTGCTCCAGTTGTAGAGCTTGTAGCCTTGGGCAGCCTGCGTCTGGTTCAGTTCGACTTCGCCGCTGCTGATGATGTAGTAGCCCGGCGTGTTGCCATAGCTCACTGTCCATCCGCTGGCGGGGCGGGTGGCGACGGTGGTGATTTGGGTGTTATAGGTCGCCACGGGGTTGAGGTAGGCGTTGAAGGCGCGGTCGATGATGTCGTAGGTGCCATCGTCGCGGCGCACGAACTTCCACATCGAGCGAGCGTAGGTCGAGGTCGTGTTGGAACCGACCACGCCGGCGGCAGCGCCTTGCGAGGTGATGTAGTAGTCAGTGAAGCGGAGGGAGTGAATCTGATACCAGTGCTCGTCGCCCTCGGTGCTGACGGTGGGCTGGTTCAAAGCCTCTGCCACGGCGGTGCGCAGGGCGCTTGCCATGTCGGCGGCTTCCGTCTCGGTGATGGAGGATTGAGCCAGCAGTGTGTAGGCTTCTTCCGCCTTGGCGTTGAAGACAGCCATGCCGGCTTCGCCATATTGTCCCATGCCGCTACCCACGTTGACGACGTGTCCCGCGGTCAGTGCCTGACCGATGGAGTTGCGCAGGTCGGCTTGGGCGATGCGGTTGGCGGCTTCTTCTTCGGAAATCACGTTGAAGGTCAGGTCCGGCATATCGGAAAGTAATCTGTCCTTAATGATGTTCGCCATCTTCACGTAGCCCAGACCGTAGAGGTAGTTCGAGTTCTTGATGTAGGTCGTGTTGGCGACGTCGCCGTCGAGGAAGGGCGTGTAGCAGTCAATATATTTCACCTGGTCGGGTCCCCAATTGGAGAGGATTTCGTTGAACGGGGCGATGCGGGTGGAGTTGATGGTGGCGTCGTTCGTCGGGTGCAGTCCAATCATGTAGATTCTGGCGCTGGGACAGTGCGACATGATTTCCTCAATCAATCGAATGTAGTTCAACTTCACGGTTTCCATGTCGTCAGAACCCAGAACGTCGGAGGTTCCGGCATAGACCAGAACGGCTCGCGCTTCTTCTTTTTCCACGTTCTGCACTTGGGTGAGGGTGGCATTGGCGATTTTGCGTGCGTTTTCAAGGCTCAGTCCGCCGTAGCCCCAGCCGGAGCCGCGGTTCTTGACGTGGTCGTTGCCGAGGAGTTCGTTCCATTCGCCCGTTTTCACTTCGCCGTCGCCGAAGAAGAGGATGTCGTTGTCTATTTGCTTGTGGGGCAACACGCTGAAGTAAGTGGCACGCATTCCGTGAACGCCGGTGAGTCCGCCGTCCAACTGGAGTTCGGAGGTGTTGTAGGGATAGACCGTATGGGCGGTGAACTCTCCGTCATCCATCAAGTATCTTTCCCGAATGGCTTCGGTCCATTTCTGATAGGACGCAGCGGTGAGGTGGAGGTTGTCATAGCTCCAAACGCCGCCGGAAGCCACGTCGGAAAGCTGGTCATAGAGATCCACATATTTCAACCAGTCTTCGCCTGTTTCTTCCACGAAAGCCTTCACCAGACGGTTCGTCTCGAGCCAGCGCTCGGCGGGACGGTTGGCAGTGTTGTTGTTGAGGATGCTGTAGAGATAGACTCTCGTCTCCGGACTGCGCTTGTGGACGCGCTGCACGATGCTCTTGACGTAGGCAAGCACCTGTGTCGGCTGGAAGTTCAGTCCGCCGCTGGTGGCAATGTCGTTTGTGCCAATCATCATGAAGAACTTCTTCGGTTTGTTGATGAGATAGCTCTCGAGATTGTCACTCTGTTCGGTGGAGTAGGTGCCGGAGTTTCCGCGGTTCACAATCGGGAGCGGAGTCGCCTCGTCGTTGCGGAACGTCTCGACCCAGGGGTGCATGTCTGTGATGCTGTTGCCCACAAACACGATGCTTCCTTCAGCAGGAGGAAGGACTTTGAAGAGGTCGTACCGATGCTTGCGGAACGGCTCGTCACCCCACGCGGCAAGCGTGAAGATGCTTGCCAAAAGGAGAAGTAAGGTTTTCTTCATAGTATTTGTAAATTAGGGTTTTGGAAAAATTGTCAGAGAAGTTTTGTTGTTAAGAAATTATCCGCGTGTAAAAATAGGCATTCTTCTCCGCATTTCCCTCATTACTTCCCAAAAATCAAACTTTTGAGGCAGAAAAATCCACGAAACACGAAGTGACGTCGCTCCCTTCGCCTCTTCGCCTCTTCGCCTCTTCGCCCCTTTGTCTCTTTGTCCCTTCGCCTCTTTGACTCTTTGTCTCTTCGCCCCTTTGTCTCTTTGACTCTTTGACTCTTTGCCTCTTTGTCTCTTTGTCTCTTTGTCTCTTTGTCTCTTTGCCTCCTTGTCTCTTCGCCTCTTTGTCTCTTTGTCTCTTTGTCTCTTTGCCTCCTTGTCTCTTTGTCTCTTTGTCTCTTTGTCTCTTTGTCCCTTCGCCTCTTCGACTCTTTGTCTCTTTGTCCCTTCGCCTCTTCGACTCTTTGTCTCTTTGACTCTTTGTCTCTTTGACTCTTTGTCTCTTTGACTCTTTGCCTCAAAGCCCACTGCCCTCCAAATCACCCGAAATTTGTAATTTTGCAACGAAATTCCCCGACACAAAAACATTTTGAGAAGAAATGCGAATCTTTCCCTTACACATTGACTTCAAAAAGCGGGTGCCTTCCGCCTTCATTTCCCTGCTTCCGCTCGTTGTGCTCGTCGCCATGCTCGTCGTCGTCGTGCAGGTCTATGGCAGCGACGCCCTTTCCGGCGCCAGTCAGGTGACGCTCCTCGTCGTCTCCGCCTTCTGCGTCTTCCTCGGCATGGTCTTCCTCAAAATTCCTTGGAAAGATTTTGAAAAGGCGGTCACCGACAACATCGCCAACGTCGGCAGCGCCCTCATCATCCTCCTGCTGATTGGAGCGCTGAGCGGAGCGTGGATGGTCAGCGGCGTCGTCCCCGCCCTCATCTACTACGGCATGGAACTCATCCGTCCCGAAATCTTCCTCGCCTCCGGCTGCATCATCAGCGCAATGGTCAGCGTCATGACCGGCTCCTCCTGGACCACCGTCGCCACCATCGGCATCGCCTTGATGGGCATCGGGCAGGCACAGGGCTTCGGCGAAGGATGGATTGCCGGAGCCATCATCAGCGGAGCCTATTTCGGCGACAAGATTTCTCCGCTCTCCGACACCACCGTCCTCGCGGCAGGCTCGGTCAGTGTGCCCCTTTTCAAACACATTCGCTACATGCTCATCACCACCGTTCCCTCCATGACGCTCGCGCTCATCATCTTCGCCGTGGCGGGACTGACGGGCGACACCAACTCCACCGCCGAAATCGAGAGCTTCCGCCGCGCCCTCGCCGCTCGCTTTGTTATCACGCCGTGGCTGCTCCTCGTGCCGCTCCTCACCGGAGTCATGATTGCGCGTCGCCTCCCGCCCATCATCACCCTCTTTCTCTCCAGTCTGTTGGCGGTCCTCTTCGGACTGATGTTCCAGAGCGGAGCATTGCTCGAAATCGGGGAGGGGAGTGTGTTTGAAGGAGTCATGAGAAGTCTCTACGGCAGCACCTCCCTGCCCACGGACAATCCGATGCTCACCTCCCTTGTCGCCACGCGAGGAATGGAGGGCATGCTCAACACCATCTGGCTCATCGTCTGTGCCATGTGCTTCGGTGGCACGATGGCGGCGGGCGGCATGGTGCGCGGCATCACTGACATCTTCGTCGGCATGATTCGCAACCGCGTCAGCCTGGTCGGCGCTACCGTCAGTACCGGCTTGATGCTCAACCTCGCCGTGGCGGACCAGTACATCTGCATCCTGCTCAACGGCAACATGTTCAAACACATCTACGACCGCATGGGCTTCGAGCGCCGTCTCCTCAGCCGTGCCACCGAAGACTCCGTGACGGTCACCTCCGTCCTCGTGCCGTGGAACACGTGCGGCATGACACAAAGCACCGTGCTTGGCGTCGCCACGCTGACCTACCTTCCCTACTGCTTCTTCAACCTCCTCAGCCCGCTGATGAGCCTCCTCGTCGCCGCCGTCGGATATAAGATTCGTCGGAAACCCTCCTCCCCTTCCGCCTCCTAATTCCTTTTGACCCTTTCGCCTTTTTTGAGACCACAGATGAAACTGATGAAACGGAATTAACGGATTCTGCGCCGACTCTTTGACCCTTTTGACCCTTTTGACCCTTTTGACTCTTCATCTCTTCGACTCTTTGTCTCTTTGTCTCTTTGTCTCTTTGTCTCTTCGTCTCTTTGTCTCTTCGTCTCTTCGACTCTTTGTCTCTTTGTCTCTTTGTCTCTTTGTCTCAAGAAAAAGAGCCCCCGTTCCCGCCGATTCCGTCGGCGGGCTTCTCCGCACCATTCGTGTTCCAAGGAAGAAAATGCGCGGTTTCGCGATTTTTCCCTACTTTTGCAAGCACGAAACGCGGGGAACTTCTTTTCCCGCCTTCACTTCAGAAAGCAACGTCGGTGTGTCATAGTAGCCAATCTGCTGCGTTGCTGTCGGATTCGGGCTTGGTCATGTACTTCAGTACACTCCCTGCGCCCTCTTCCTCAG
>JBJEAG010000278.1:0-6693 GCA_051868855.1 Alloprevotella sp.
CGCGCCGAGCCTTTTAAAAGACCACGGATTGCACGGATAAAACGGATTCTTGTGCCGACTCTTTTAAAGACCACGGATTGCACGGATAAAGCGATTCTTGTGCAGTGAGACACTGCACCTCCTAACCTCTTTGACCCTTTGACTCTTTGTCTCTTTGACCCTCACATCGTATGAAATATTCTTTTATCATTCCCGTCTATAACCGCCCCGACGAAACGGAGGAACTGCTGGAAAGTCTCACCCGGCAGAGTCTCAAGGATTTTGAGGTGGTGGTGGTGGAAGACGGTTCCGACCTTCGCTGCGAAGACGTTTGCGAGAAATTCCGTGAAGAACTTTCTGTCAGATACTTCTTCAAAGAGAACTCCGGACCGGGCATGACCCGTAACTTCGGAGTGGAACGCGCCACGGGCGACTACGTCATCATCCTCGACTCCGACGTGGTGCTCCCGCCGGACTATTTGGCAGCAGTGGAACAGGAACTCTCCGCCGCTCCCTGCGATGCTTTCGGCGGACCGGACCGGGCGCACCCCGACTTCACACCGACGCAGAAGGCGATAAACTATGCCATGACCTCCTTCTTCACCACCGGCGGCATCCGCGGCGGCAAGAAGAAACTGGACAAGTTCTATCCCCGCTCCTTCAACATGGGCGTGCGCCGTGCCGTCTATGCGGAACTCGGAGGCTTCTCGCCGATGCGCTTCGGCGAGGACATTGACTTCTCAACCCGCATCTTCGAGACGGGGCACAGTTGCCGACTCTTCCCCGAGGCGTGGGTGTGGCACAAGCGCCGCACGGACCTCAAGAAGTTCTTCAAACAGGTTCACAACTCGGGCATCGCCCGCATCAACCTCACGCGACTCCATCCCGGCACACTGAAACTCGTTCACCTGCTGCCCTCCGTCTTCACCGTCGGACTGGCGCTCTTGATTTTGGTGACGCTCATCGGGCTGGCGGCAGGCTGTCTCCACGCACTGTGGGCGCTGACGCCTCCCCTACTCTTCGTCCTGCTCGTCTTGACCGACGCCACCCGCGCCGAACGGAGTCTGTCGGTGGGTGTGCGTGCCGTGGCGGCTTCCTTTGTGCAACTTTGCGGCTACGGTTCGGGCTTCCTGCGGGCATGGTGGCGCCAGTGCGTCAGAGGTAAGTCGGAGTTTGAAGCCTTCAAAGAAAACTTTTATAAATAAGAGACCACGGATTAAAAGACCACGGATTGCGCGGATAGAACGGATTCTTGTGCAGTGAGACACTGCACCTCCTAACCTCTTTGTCTCTTTGACTCTTTGTCTCTTTGACCCTTTGACTCTTGACCCTTGACACTTGACTCTTGACCCTTGACTCTTTGACCTCTTTGACTCTTTGTCTCTTTGACCCTTTTGACTCTTTGTCTCTTTGACCCTTTTGACCTTGAAACTCTCCATCACCGACCTCAGCATTGAAGACCGACCGCGCGAGAAACTGGAAAGACTCGGCGCGGAAGCATTGACGACAGCAGAACTGCTCGCCATCCTCATCGGCTCGGGCAACGCGGAAGAAAACGCGGTGCAACTCATGCAGCGCGTGCTCCACGACGCCCACGACAGCCTCGCGGAACTGGAGGCGAAGAGCATCAAGGAACTCTGTGCCTACAAAGGGTTCGGTCCTGCCAAAGCCATCACCATTCAGGCGGCGTGTGAACTGGCGAAACGAAGGATGAAGGAGCAACAAAATCCCAACCAAACGCGCTACACCAACTCGGACCTGCTCTATCAATTCTTCCTCTCGGAAATGAAGGGAAAGACGGTGGAGGAATGCCGCCTGCTCCTGCTGAGTCAGAGTCTCGGATTCAAAGGCTGCAAACTCCTGAGCCGCGGCGGTCTGACGGGTACGACGGTGGACGTACGACTTGCCCTCAAAGAAGCACTGCTCGCCGGCGCCACCTGCATCGCCCTCTGCCACAACCATCCCTCGGGAAATCCGAAACCGAGCATGGAGGACGACAGACTGACGCAGAAACTGAAAGAAGCGGCGCAAACGATGGACATCAGACTCATCGACCACATCGTTCTGACTGACCACACTTATTATAGTTACGCTAACGAAGGAAAACTCTAAGTCGAAGAGACTAAGAGACTAAGAGTCAAAAAGACAAAAAGTCGAAGAGACAAAGAGACAAAAAGTCTAAGAGGTCGAAAGGGTCAAAGAGGATAGGAGGTGCAGTGTCTCACTGCACAAGAATCCGCTTTATCCGTGAAATCCGTGGTCTCAAAAAGGGACAAAAAGTTGTCTTCAGTTGTCTCTGTTGTCGTCAAAAACACCAAAGCCAACACCAACGCCAAAACCAAAACATCACACCATATTATATATATAGCAAAACCATGACAATCGAAGAAAGACTGAAAATAGAAGAACGCATCGTTGAAGTGCTCAAAACGGTCTATGACCCGGAAATCCCCGTGGACGTCTATAACCTCGGACTCATCTATCGCATCGAACTTCACGACGATGCCACGCTTGACGTCGATATGACGCTCACCGCACCGAACTGCCCCGCCGCCGACTTCATCGTGGAAGACGTGCGTCTCAAACTCGACGGCGTGCCGGGCGTCAGCGAAGCCAAAGTGAACCTCGTCTTTGAACCGGAATGGGACAAGGACATGATGAGCGAGGAAGCGAAACTCGAACTCGGCTTCCTCTGAACCAACCGGCACCGTAACGTCATCTCCAACCTCTCACAAACACAATGAAGAACATCTATTTCCTCTCCGATGCCCACCTCGGCAGCCTCGCCATCGAACACCGCCGCACCCAGGAGCGACGGCTCGTGAACTTCCTCGACTCCATCAAACACAAGGCGGAGGCTGTCTATCTCTTGGGAGATATGTTTGACTTTTGGCACGAATATCGCACCGTCGTGCCGAAAGGCTACACCCGTCTGCTGGGCAAAATCAGCGAACTGACCGACCTCGGCGTCGAAGTGCACTATTTCTACGGCAACCACGACCTTTGGCAGCACGACTATTTTGAGAAAGAGTGCGGCATGACGGTTCACCGCAAGGAAGAGGTGGTGGAACTCTACGGCAAGACCTTCTTCCTCGCCCACGGCGACGGTCTCGGCGCCACCGACCGCGGTTTCCGCTTCATCCGCGCCATGTTCCACAACCGCATCTGCCAGAGACTCTTCGCCTCCGTCCATCCCCGTTGGGGCATGGCATTCGGACTGGAATGGGCACGCCGTTCCCGTCTGAAACGTGAAGACGGCAAGGAACCGCCCTACCAAGGGGAGAAGCACGAAACCCTCGTCCTCTTCGCCAAGGAATATCTCAAAACCCATCCCGACATCAACTTCTTCATCTTCGGCCATCGCCACATCGAACTGGACCTGATGTTGCGCCGCGAGACACGCCTGCTCATCCTCGGCGATTGGATTTCCCTGTTCACCTACGCCGTGTTCGACGGAGAAAACATGTTCCTTGAAACCTTCATCGAAGGCGAAAGCAATCCTTGAGGAACCACAAGCTCCTTTTTCTCTCTCCATTAATACTCGTTTGTTGTCCCGTTTAAATCCCTCATTTACTTTCTATACTTTCTATACCCCTCTTTACTTTCTATACCTCTCTTTACTTTCTATACCCCTCTCTACCCCTCTCTACCCCTCTTTACTTTCTCTACCAAAACCAACCCATAATGAACGACAATTTCCTCACCGCCGCCCACATCGTGAAGCGCTATGCTGCCCACACCGCCCTTGACGATGTCAGCATCAATGTGCCGCGCGGCAAAGTGTTCGGTCTCCTCGGTCCCAACGGCGCAGGAAAGACCACCCTCATCCGAATCATCAACCGCATCACCGCTCCCGACAGCGGAGAAGTCACCTTCGACGGACATGAGTTCCGACCGGAGGACGTGATGCGCATCGGCTATCTGCCCGAAGAACGCGGACTCTACAAGAAGATGAAAGTCGGCGAACAAGCCATCTATCTCGCACAACTCAAAGGACTCAGCCGCGCCGAGGCGAAACACCGCCTCGAGGTGTGGTTCAACAAGTTCGGCATCATGCCTTGGTGGGACAAGAAACTCGAAGAACTCTCCAAAGGCATGCAGCAGAAAGTGCAGTTCATTATCACCGTGCTCCACGAGCCGCCCCTCCTCATCTTCGACGAACCCTTCTCGGGCTTCGACCCCGTGAACGCCGAGATGCTCAAACGCGAAATCCTTGCTCTGCGCGACAAAGGTCACACCGTCATCTTCTCCACCCACAACATGTCATCGGTCGAAGAGGTGTGCGACGAGATTGCCCTCATCAACCACTCCAAAGTCGTGCTCTCCGGAGAAGTGGCAGAGGTGCGCAAACAGTTCCGCACGGGACGCTATGAGGTGTCCTCGACCGACGGTCCCCTCGTCTCGGAAGAGGGTTTCACCGTCGAGGACCACACCTGCGCCGGCGGACTCCACTCCTACGTGCTCCGCAAATCGGATGACCTCAGCAATGCCGACCTCATCAGCCGTATCGCCGCCCGCATCGAACCGCGCAGTTTCTGCGAGAAAATGCCGACCATGCAAGAAATCTTCCTGAAAGTCGTGGAACCCCAAAACGTTGTCGAACCCGTTGTCGAACCCCAAAATAATCCTTCCCATGAATAAGCTCCTCCTCATCATACAGCGTGAGTTCACCGTTCGCGTCAAGAAAAAATCGTTCATCATCCTCACCATCTTGATGCCTTTCATCTTCGCCGCCCTCGTCTTCGTGCCCATCTGGCTGGCGGGAATCAAGGACGGAGAACAGAAAGTCGTGGCGCTCCACGATGCCACGGGACTCTATGCCGGCGAATTCAAAGACGATGCGACCTATCGCTTCACTCCCGTCGCCGACCCCGACAATGCGGCATACTACTCCGACACGACCTCCTTTGAGGCGGTCATCGTCATCCGCTCGGAACTGACGAAGGACCCGAACGGCGTCACCATCTTCTCCCACAAAGAGGTGGCAGCGGGCTTGCTGAGTTATGTGGAAAACGTGCTCAACGAACGTGTGCGCCGCGACAAACTGGCTGCCACGGGCATCCAAGGCATCGACCGCATCATTGAAGACATCCAGGCGGAAATACCCGTCACCACCGTGAAGCGCACCGCCGACGGCGACACGCGCTCCTCCAACACCGCCATCGCCATGACGGCGGGATTCCTCTTCACTTTCTTGATTTATATGTTCGTCATGAGCTACGGCGGCATGGTCATGCAGAGCGTCATGGAGGAGAAGACGAACCGCATCGTCGAACTGATGGTGTCATCGGTGAAGCCTTTCCAACTGATGATGGGAAAGATTATCGGCATCTCGCTCGTCGGTTTCATGCAAATGGCAATCTGGGGCGTCATGCTGGCGGGCATTCTCTTTGCCGCGGGCAGCATCTTCGGACTCTCCGCCTCTCCCTCGCCCGACGCAGCGACAATGATGGCGGGCGGCATGACTGCCGCACCGGTGCCAACCTCTACCGGCGATGAGATTTATGCCGCCATCACGGGACTGCCGTTCGTGGAAATGGGAATCATGTTTGCCCTCTATTTCGTGGGCGGCTACCTCCTCTATGCCTCCTTCTTCGCCGCGGTGGGTGCTTCGGTGAACGAACAGGAAGACTCCGCACAGTTCATGATGCCCGTCGTGCTCATCATGGTCTTCGGACTCTACGCCGCTATGGGCAGTGCCGAGAACACAAACGGTCCTTTGGCATTCTGGGCTTCGATGTTCCCCCTCACCTCTCCCATCGTGATGATGGTGCGCGTGCCCTTCAGCGTACCTCTCTGGGAGGAGTTGCTTTCCCTCGCCATCCTCTACGGCACCGCCCTCGCCTTCGTCTGGATCAGTGCCCGCATCTACCGCGTCGGAATCCTGATGTACGGCAAAAAGCCGACGCTGAAGGAGATGTGGAAGTGGGTGAACTATTAGAGGGTAAAGAAGGTAGAGAAAGTAAAGAGGGGTATAGAAGGGTATAGAGGGTATAGAAGGTATAGAAGGGTAAAGAGGGTATAGAAGGGTATAGAAGGGTATAGAAGGGTATAGAGGGTATAGAGGGTATAGAAGGGTATAGAAGGGTAAAGAAGGGTAAAGAGGATGTGAGACATGAAGCATTCTTTACTTTCTTTACCCCTCTCTACCCCTCTCTACCCCTCTCTACTTTCTCTACCTTCTTTACCCCTCTTTACCCCTCTTTACTTTCTCTACCTTCTTTACCCCTCTTTACCCCTCTTTACTTTCTCTACCTTCTTTACCCCTCTTTACTTTCTCTACCTTCTTTACCCCTCTTTACCCTTCTTTACTTTCTTTACCCGCCTCATGCTACGCCACATTTCTCATCTCACACTCTGCTTTGCGCTCTGTCTGCTGACCGTTGGGTGTGCCTCGCGCTGGCCTCACACGCTGCAACTCGGTCCGGACTTTGCGCCGGGCGAGGGAGCAAATGCCTACGCCGGAGGGGGCGACCACCGAAACTCGCCCTATTTCCGCCACTTCTCCCTCCGCCACCTTAAACCGCGGGAGGGACAAGTGCTACTGCGCGACTTCCCCGTCATGCAGCAGACGACGGAGTGGTCCTGCGGCGCGGCAGCCACGCTGATGGTGCTGCGATACCTCGGCGCGGCGGACCCGCTGACGGAGATGGATGTGGCACGACTCCTACACTCCCAAACGGACCGCGAGGCACTGACCGCCTGCTGCCAAGG
>JBJEAG010000278.1:6793-7963 GCA_051868855.1 Alloprevotella sp.
GACACGCGTGGACGGAGATGCCGCAGCCTGGCTCTGCCCGCCGTGTCTCCGATTTCGGTACGCGTCTTGCCGACCTCCACGCTTTCCTCGCCGCTCGTCCCGGCGTGAGGATTGTGCGCTCCGCCTTCCGCACAGACTTCTCGGAAGCGGACATTCTCCGTGACCCGACGGAGGCGGCGGAGGTAGATTTGGGTAATCTGCGCCCCACCTTCTCCTCTCCCGCAGAATTTCGGGAATGGGTGGCGGAGGTGCTGAAACAAGGGGCACCCATATTGACGGAATGGAGTGATTGGAACGGACACTGGACGGTCATCATCGGCATAGACGACATGAAGACGCCGGACTTCACGGGCGACGACATTCTTCTCATGGCTGACCCTTACGACACATCAGACCACTGTCAGGACGGTTTCACCGCCGTTCCGCTCGAACGTTTCTTCTATATGTGGCACGACCGCACCTACGAACCTCTTCCCCACCGTCTCCAGCCCTTTGTGTGCGTGGCGAGGGAGAGGTAAAGAGAGGTAGAGAGAGGTAAAGAGAGGTAGAGAGGGGTAAAGAGAGGTAAAGAGAGGTAGAGAGAGGTAGAGAGAGGTAAAGAGAGGTAGAGAGGGGTAGAGAGAGGTAAAGAGAGGGAGAGAGGGGTAAAGAGAGAGGTAAAGAGAGGGGTAAAGAGAGAGGTAAAGAGAGGGAGAGAGGGGTAAAGAGAGGTAGAGAGAGGTAGAGAGAGGTAGAGGGAGAGAGAGAACACTTGAGAAGACGTTGTTTTCAGACGGCATGGCATCATTTTTATCCGCCGATTTGTTATTCTTATCTGCCGATTCGTCATTTCTATCCTTACTCCCGTTGGTGTTCGTCCTTAGGGCGAACAAGTGTTCATCACGTGACGAACACGTGTTCATCCTTAGGGCGGACACGTGTTCGCCCTAAGGACGAACACCAACGAATCCCAAGAAAAAATAACAAGTCCCAAGGAAAAACTATTGCCACGGCAGAAAAAAGTCAAAGAGTCAAAGAGAAACCTACCCCAAGGCGTCACCGACCTTTTGTCTTTTTGACTTTTTGACTTTTTGACTTCAGAAAAAGGGTTTTGCAGGAGTTTTGCCAAAGTTTTACAGGGGTTTTGCAGGGGTTTTGCAGGGGTTTTGCAGGGGTTTTGCAGGGGTTTTG
>JBJEAG010000279.1:0-1688 GCA_051868855.1 Alloprevotella sp.
GACGCTGACTTCGACGTAGAGTTCCTCCAGTTCTTTCTTCGTTTCGGTCATCATTGCCCATCGTTGCGAGTTTTCGTCGTCTCGTGCGTCTCGCAGGTCTTGTGCGGTGAGTACCATGATGGAAGCAGCCTTCTCGACGAGGTGTTCATACTTCTCGGAGAGCGCCTCTTCGGGTGGCGTGAAATGATTATCCACGTGTTCCAAGCAGGGTTCTGCCATGCGGACGAGTCCGTAACGAATTTGAAGCAGGGAGTTATGTATGAGGTGGAAAGGTGTGCTCAGTCTCACCGCTGTCAGCGCCGGTTCTGCGCGTCGGAGACACAGTGCTTCTCTGCGTCGGAGGTTTTTCAGCGTTCGTTTCGACTGTGCCAAATCTCTTTGCGTGTGTCGCAGCGTTTTGAGGTTTTCGTCTTTCAGTGCGTCAGCAGTTTGTGTCCAAAGTTTGGCAAAGTCTTCGAGGATTCCTGCCACGCTCATGTGGATGTGGCGTTCGAGCATCGGGATGATAGCGGTACGGTCCGCGGCGTGCCACATTTGCGTGAAGAGTGTGTCACCCTGCTGCACGAGTTCTTTTTGTTTTTGTGCAAATCTTTTTTGGCTGCGAATGATGGCAAAGATGCCGGCGGCGACGATGAGGACAATGACGATGATTCCTCCGAAGTTCATGGCGGTCGCCACGAAGAAGGCGAGAGTGAAGGCGACGCCTGCCGTGATGAACCATCCGCCGATGACGGTCAGCACACCCGTGATGCGGAACACGGCACTTTCTCTGCTCCAAGCTCGGTCAGAGAGCGAAGAACCCATGGCAACCATGAAGGTGACAAAGGTGGTGGAGAGCGGCAGCTTGAGCGTGGTGCCGAGTGCAATCAAAAGGGCGGCGACACAAAGATTGACGGAGGCGCGACAAAGGTCGTAGGCTGCGGCGTCGGGAGCTGCGACGGCGGGACGGCGGAAACGTTCGTCCAACCAGCGTCCCGTTCTTTCGGGAATCAGTTTGGAGATGCTTTGTCCCACGGAATTTCCCCATCTGACAAGACTTCTCGCCACTCTCGAGGTGCCAAACATTTCGTCTCCTTCGTCGCTGCGCGAGAGTCCCACTTCTGTTTCAACGACTCGGCGTGCCTTTTTCGATGTCGCCAAGGAAAAGACCATCAGTGCTCCGGCAGCGATGAGGAAGATAAGGGGCGTTTGTGCAGATTCCGTGAGCGACGCCATGCGATAGAGTTCTGCGCCCGCTTCCAACCCGTTCTGTGAAAAGTCTGTCCAGGAAGAAAGTCCTGCAAGGGGGACACCGATGAAGTTCACCAAGTCATTGCCGGCAAAAGCAGTGGCAAGCGCGAACGTTCCCGAGAGCACGACAACTCTCAAAACGTTGACGCGAAGCAGTTTCAGACCCCACATCAGCAGTGTGGCGACGATGAAGACGGCAGAAAGGATTTCGACGGTGTGAAGGTGAATGAAGTCTTTCACCTCGGCATTCATGAACGACAGGTCTTTGAGTCCTTTGAAGAGCATGAAATAGAGGATGGCGGTCAGTGCGAATCCGCCGTAGAGAGCCGTCTTCAGTGCGCCCGCCTTTTTGAGTTGGAAGGTGAAGATGACGCGTGCGAGATATTGCACAAACATTCCGGTGAAGAAAGCAATCGGCACGCTCATGAAGATGCCGATGATGACTTCCAGCGCTTTTG
>JBJEAG010000280.1:0-7929 GCA_051868855.1 Alloprevotella sp.
CCTCCACAAACATCAACGTATTCAATTCATTAAGACCGTTTACCGGACAGCAATACTCTCTTTTACCTCTTTCTACCTCTTTCTACCTCTCTTTTACCTCTTTCTACCTCTCTTTACCTCTCTCTACCTCTCTCTACCTCTCTCTACCTCTCTTTACCTCTCTTTACCTCTCTTTACCCCTCTCTACTCTCTTTACCTCTCTCTACCTCTCTCTACCTCTCTCTACTCTCTTTACCTCTCTTTACCTCTCTTTACCCCTCTCTACTCTCTTTACCTCTCTTTACCCTTCTTTACCCCTCTCTACTCTCTCTACCTCTCTCTACCTCTCTCTACTCTCTCTACCTCTCTTTACCCCTCTCTACTCTCTCTACCTCTCTCTACTTTCTCCCACAAAAACGGTGCGGACTGCATGAGCGCAGTTCGCACCGGTTGAGTTTTGGAGGAGTGGAGCGTGTCATTTCAGTCGTGCCACCGCTTCCTTGATTCTGCGGAGGGCTTCCACGATGTTGTCGTCGCTGGTGGCATAGCTCATGCGGAAGCATTCGGGAGAGCCGAAGGCATCGCCGCCGACGGTTGCCACGTGAGCCACTTCAAGCAAGAAGAGGGCGAAGTCCATGGAATCCTTGATGACACGGTCGCCGTCGCGCTTGCCGAAATAGAAACTGCACTTCGGGAAGAGATAGAACGCTCCGTGCGGGTCGTTCACCTCGAAGCCGGGCACCTCCTTCGCGAGTTTCACAATCAAATCCTTGCGGCGGGCAAATGCCTGACGCATGGTCTCCACACAGTCCTGCGGACCGGCGAAAGCCTCGGTGGCAGCCACTTGGCTGACGGAGCAGGGACCGCTGGTGTATTGACCCTGCAGTTTGCTGCACGCCTTGCTCAGAGCGAGGGGAGCGGCGAGGAAACCGATGCGCCAACCCGTCATGGCGTAGGCTTTGGAGACACCGTTAATCACAATCGTGCGGTCATACATCTCGGGGCAGGCGGCGATGGAGGCATGGGCACCCACATAGTTGATGTGTTCATAAATCTCATCGCTGATGACCCACACCTGCGGATGGCGGCGGAGCACGACGGCGAGGGCTTCCAGTTCGGCTGCGCTATAGACCGAGCCCGTGGGGTTGCTCGGAGAGCAGAGAATCAGCGCTTTGGTCTTCGGCGTGATGGCTGCTTCGAGTTGTTCGGGCGTGATTTTGAAATCCTGTTCGATGGGGGCTTCAACGAAGACAGGTTTGCCATCAGCCATGAGCACCATCTGCGGATAGCTGACCCAGTAGGGGGCGGGAATAATCACCTCCTCGCCCGGAGAGACGAGTGCCATGACGGCGTTGCAGACACACTGCTTTGCACCGTTGGAGCAGACGATTTGTTCGGGCGCATAGTCCAAACCGTTTTCGTTTTTGAGTTTCTCGACGATGGCTTTGCGGAGGGCGGGGTAGCCTGCGACGGGAGAGTAGCGAGAGAAGTTGTCATCAACGGCTTTCTTTGCTGCCTCCTTGATGTGGTCGGGGGTGTTGAAATCCGGCTCACCGACGGAGAGGTTGATGACATCGACGCCTTGCGCTTTGAGTTCAGCGCTTTTCTGAGACATGGCGAGTGTGGCGGAGGGCGCCAGTCTGTTCACGAGGGTTGAAAGCATAGTTCAGTTATATATAATAAGGTGTATTTATTTTCTGTCGCCGAAGATGCGGAGAAGGTAGAGGAAGAGGTTGACGAAGTCCAGATAGAGCGAGAGACTGCACATCAGGGCAATCTTCATCATGCCTTCGTCGGCAGCATCGCCTTGGCTGAGAATCTGTTTCATCTTCTGGGTGTCGTAGGCAGTCAGACCGCTGAAGATGAGCACACCGGCGTAGGTCAGCGCCCAACTCAGCCCGCTGCTTTGGAGGAACATGTTCACGAGCGTGGCGATGATGAGACCGATGAGCGCCATGAAGAAGAAACGTCCGATGGCGGAGAGGTCACGTTTCGTGAAGAGTCCCACGAGCGACATGGCACCGAAAGTGCCGGCAGTGACGAAGAAGGTGGAGGCGATGCTTTCCATGGTGTATGCCATGAGAATGACCGACAGGGTGGCACCGTTCAGTACGGAGTAGAGGGCAAACAGAATGCCGGCGGTGGCGAAGGAGACGCGGTGGATGTTGGCAGAGAGTCCCCAGACGAGTGCCAACTCACCGATGAGCAAGCCCCAGAAAAGGATGGGATTTCCCACGATGGCATAGAGAAGTTGTTCGTTGCCCGCAATGTAGAAGGCAGTCAGTCCGGTGACGGCAAGTGCCAGTGTCATCCAAAGATAGACTTTCTGCATGAGAGCGGGGAAGGTCACGGAGCGGCTTTCGCGTTCGCTGTACTGATAGATGTTGTTGTTCATGTGTCAAGGTGCGAGGTCTGCTCGCAGATTAGGAGTTTTGTAGATAAGTTCTGTTTTTTGGGTTTCAGAGATGCAGGGTGTGTCCCATGCGGTTCTTTTTGGTTTTGAGATATTTTTCGTTGTAGGGGTTCGGCGTCACCTCGATGGGCACGTTCTCCGTGATTTCCAGTCCGTATGCCTCCAGTCCGACGCGCTTCACGGGGTTGTTCGTCAGGAGTCGCATTTTGTGGACGCCGAGCATGCCGAGGATTTGTGCCCCCACGCCGTAGTCTCGTTCGTCGGGGTCATAGCCGAGATGGATGTTGGCATCGACGGTGTCGTAGCCCTCCTCTTGGAGTTTATAGGCAGCAATCTTTGCCATCAGTCCGATGCCGCGCCCCTCTTGGTTGAGATAGAGCACGACGCCCTTGCCCTCTTTGTCAATCATCTCCATCGCTTTGTGGAGTTGGTCGCCGCAGTCGCAGCGGGCAGAGCCGAAGATGTCGCCCGTGACGCAGGAGGAGTGGACACGTACGAGAATCGGTTCGTCCGCCTCCCACGTGCCTTTGATGAGAGCCACGTGCTCCAGTCGGTTGCTCTTCTGACGGAAGGGGATGAGGCGGAAGTGACCGTGGCTGGTCGGCATATCTACCTCCTCGCCCTGTTCCACGAGACATTCGTTTTTGAGGCGATAGACGATGAGGTCTTTGATGGTCAGGATGTGGAGACCCTCCTTTCGGGCGAACTCTTGGAGTTGCGGCATGCGTGCCATGGTGCCGTCCTCGTTGAGAATCTCGATGAGGCAGGCGGCAGGCTGCATGCCCGCCATGCGGGCGAGATCGACGGCGGCTTCCGTGTGGCCGGCGCGCGCCAGGACACCGCGATCTTGGGCGTAGAGCGGGTTGATGTGGCCCGGACGACCGAAGTTTTCGGGGCGCATGTCGGGATTGGCGAGCGCACGGATGGTGGCGGCGCGGTCGTGGCAGCTCACGCCCGTCGTGCAACCTTCGAGCAGGTCAATCGTCACGGTGAAGGGAGTGCCCAACATGCTGGTGTTGTTCTCCACCTGATGGTTCAGTCCGAGTTGGTTGCAACGTTCGATGGTGATGGGAGCGCAGAGCACGCCGCGTCCATTCTTCAACATGAAATTCACCTTCTCGGGGGTGACGAGTTCAGCCGCCATGATGAGGTCGCCTTCGTTTTCGCGGTCTTCGTCATCGACAACGATGACAAACTTTCCTTCTTTGAAGTCCTGAAGTGCTTCTTCGACGGAAGCCAGTTTAAAGTCACTCATTATTATAATATGTATTGTCTTTTTGTGGAATGATTCTGGGAAATATGTGGGAGTATGTGATTCCGACACCTATTCTCTTGCTGCTGCGGGCAGGGTGGGAGGTGCGAGTTTTTTGTCGGAGGAAGGTTGTGACGGTGCAGTCTTTTCGTTCTGCATCTGCTCCGTCTGTTCTGTCCGTTTCCGTTCGCGATAGCGTTCGATGCTGCTGAAAATGACCTGTCCCAGCAGGGCGAGGATGAAGACGAGCAACACCACCTTCACGATGCGTTTGCGTTTTCTCCAAAGCACGTTCTGTTTCTTGTTCTCCTCGTCCGTGCCGCTGTCACCGCTGAGACCCGCGGTGTGGTTCAGCACTGCCACGAGGCGTTCGCAACTGCGCTTGGCAATTCTCAAGTCCTTCAGCAGGCGCAGACGGAACTGTCCCATGCGCAGCCAAAGAATGAGACCGAGGGGGAGGAAGATACCCGCCAACCGATTCGATTTCTGGGTTTTGAAGGGTGAGAGATGGGCGGTGGTGAAAAAGACGGGGAACTCGTTCAGCACGCCCAGCACTTTGTGGTCGCGGCTGTTGGAGAGTTCTTCGATGATGCTCTCCATCTCTTCGCAGATTTCCTCAATGGCGTGGTCAGGTTGGAAACGGAAGAAAGTGCGGACGTAGCTCGGTAGTCTCCACAGATGATTGGCGTGAGCGTATGCCGTCATGCGTTCGGCGAGGGCGGTGACGCGCTCCGCCATGCCCTCCATGACCGGTTCGTGGATGATGACCTCTTTGCGGGTCAGGTGACGTTTCACGGGGATGCCGAGCAGGCGTTGGAAGAAGCGGCGATAGGTGTCCACGTTGAAGACCACCGAATCTTTGTTCGATTTGTAGCAAATCCAAAGTCCGAAGGGGGTGATGATGGCGGTGCTGACCCACATGCCCACGACCATGTTGATGTTGCCGTCGCGCGCCATCTTCATGCCCGAGGTGTTGATGATGTACCAAAAGATGAAGATGATGACCGAGATGACGGTCGGCATGCCGAGACCGCCCTTGCGGATGATGGCGCCGAGCGGTGCGCCGACGAAGAAGAAGATGAGACACGCCAGAGCGAGCGTCATCTTTTGATGCCATTCCACCCAGTGCGCTCTGATGTAGCGCATGGCATCTTTGGAATACTGTGCCTTCCACTCCAGATCCGTTTTCGTGCTTTGCATGTTCTGCTGCACGAGTGACTGTGCCTGAAGGAATTCTCCTTCGTTGAGGCTTGCCTTGAGCGAGTCAAAGTTGAGGCTGACGGGCACGTTGCCGCTCTTCTCCGCCTTTGCCACTTGTTGCGCCACGAGTTGCGAGTCCTTTTTCGCGCTTTGGGTCTGACACACCGGGAGTGCCACGCGCTCCTGATAGTATGCAGCCCCGATGGAGTCGAGCCTTTGAGAGAGCGAGTCCGTGGTGCGCTCAATTTGCATCATGTTTTTCGCTTGCGCCATTCCCGCCAGCATCTCCTTGTCCATGAGGTTGAAGTTGCTGTCGAAATCAATGAGGAAGCGTTTATAGTCGAAGGTCTCTCGGTCGTAAGGTTCGTCCGCTCCGCTCTGCATCTGCCTCATGGCACCGTTGGACTGGAGGTTCTCGAATTGTTCTCCCTTCCAGAGGTCAAGGATGAGGTGCATCTTGTCGGCAGACATTTCCATTCTGCCGGAGTCGGCGAGCACGATTTGTGCACGGTCAAAGCCTTGGTCAGTCTTGTAGATGATGGCTTGATAGAGCATGCCCGTCTCGGCATTCTTCTTTTCGACGTAGATGTTGACGTTCGGGACGCCGCTGTAGAACACCCCCTCCGGAATCTCCACGGCGGGAGACTGCTGTTTCATGCTGAAGAGGAGCGTGTGGAGATTGATTTGGGCTGCCGGCGAGGTGAAGTTTTGGAAATAGAAGGAGACACCGAGCATCGTCAGTGCGACGAAGGCGGGGCAGAGCATGATGCGCAGCAATGGAACGCCCGCTGCTTTCATGGCGAGCAACTCAAGGCTCTCACCGAGATTACCGAAGGTGATGAGCGCAGCCAGCAGAATGGCGAGCGGCAGAGACTGGGGCACGAGCGTGATGCCCATGTACCAGAAAAACTGTGCCAGAATGTCGAGGGAGAGACCTTTGCCGATGAGTTCATCCACATAGCGCCAGGTGAACTGCATCATGAACACAAAGAGACAGATAAAGAATGCTCCCGCAAAAATCAGCAGGAACTTTTTCAGAATGTAGAGGTCGAGTTTCTTTATCATGTCCGAGAAGGTGAGCCCGCGGGCGGTTGGAGCGGATTCGTCCGGTGGCGGGCAGAAATCTGCGCAAAAGTACTACTTTTTTGTGTATCGCGGGCGTTTTCGGACTATTTAGGGAGGCTTTTGCGTCAGTTTGTGCCCTTTTGGATGAGAAAAGCGCCGGTTTTCTTTGTGTGATGCCCGCGTTGCTGTAATTTTGCACCATCAAAGACGAAAGACGACAGGTTGTGTCTTCTTCTTTTGGTCGCTGTCTGCGGTGCTTTTTTCGTGAGGTGCGTTTTCTCCTTTTCGAAGCGTGCGTCCGAGAATCTGTTCTGCCGACAGTGGATGTTTAAGGGATGTTCTATAAATTAGGTTGAGTTGGATTTTGAATTCTTGGAGATGATATTTTGTGAGCTGAGGAAGGAACATAGCGGGCTATGTGACTGACGAAACTTACAAAAGGTCGCTCTAAGAATCGAAAAACAACCAAAACGTAAGCGCTTTCTTTTGAACATTCCTTATTCCATAATTTATAGAACATCCCTTAATTAATTTCTCCTCTACATGGGGCTTCTTCTCCTTTATCTTTTTGCAGCCTTAGGCTTTTCTTTTCTTTGCTCTGTTCTTGAAGCGGTTTTGCTTTCCACTCCCATGACTTTTGTATCCATGCTGGAAAGTGAGGGAAGAGCCGGCGCCTCTTTGCTGAAAAAATACAAACAGGACATAGACAAACCAATTTCAGCCATCCTCACCCTCAACACCATTGCCCACACCGTGGGTGCTGCCGGAGTGGGTGCGCAGAGCCAGGAAATCTGGGGCGATGAGTTCTTCGCTGCTACCTCTGCCGTGCTGACGTTTTTGATTCTCGTCCTCTCCGAGATAATCCCCAAGACCATCGGTGCTTGCTACTGGCGCCAACTCGCCATCCCCTCCGTGCGCATCATCCACACCTTGGTCGTCATCACCTATCCCTTCGTTCTCCTCTCCGAATTCATCACCCATTTCTTCTCGCCGAACCGTCAGCCGATGACGGTCAGCCGTGAGGAGGTGAGTGCCATGGTCAATGTCGGTGCGGAAGAAGGCGTGCTCGCCAAGAAGGAGAACCGCATGATTCAGAACCTCCTCAAACTCGACGACATCAAAGCTCGCGACATCATGACTCCAAGTTCCGTGGTCGAAATGGCTGAGGAAAGCATGACGCTCAGAGAGTTCTATCGCCACGAAGCCTATAGCACCTACTCCCGCATCCCCGTTTATAACGAAGAAAACGATGACTTCATCAAGGGGTACGTGCTTCGTCAAACCATCTTGGAGAAACTCTCGGAGGACAAGTTTGAACTGCGACTCACGGACATCGTGCGCCCCGTCCTCACCTTTCAGGAGAATGAGCCTGTCTCCAAAATCTGGGAAAAACTCTTGGCGAAGAAAGAACACATCTCGGTGATTATTGACGAGTATGGCTGCTTCCGCGGCATCGTCACCATGGAGGATGTCATTGAGACCATGCTCGGCACGGAGATTGTGGATGAAAAGGACACCGTCACCGACATGCAGGAACTTGCCCGCGAGAAGTGGCAGGAGCAGCAGGAGGCACTGCAAGGCTGAGTCGGTGCGTGATAATGGTTGAGACGCACCTTTGAGGGTGAAGTGTGATAATGCCCCATCTGCTGCGTTGCTTTCGGTTTCGGGCTTGGTCATGTACTTCACCCATCTGACGCAGCTTTGAGTAACTCCTCTTGAATCGGAATGAGCGTGGATAGCATCGTTTGCTTGAACTCCCAAAATGCAATTCCTGTGTTTTTTCAATTTTCCATTTTCCTTTTTGCACTGATTGGTCTGCCCGACTGGTGGATTTATCGGGTGATGAAGAAGAAAGATTGCGGATTCTGGTCCTTCGTGTTTCTTCTTCTTCCGTCTGTCGTGTCCGTCGGTCTCTTGGTTTCGTTGCTCTGTGGAGTGCGCTCCCTTGTGGCGTTCAAGTGTCTTTTTATTCTTCTCATTCTCATCAGCGTACCCAAGCTCTTCTATCCTCTCATCAGCC
>JBJEAG010000281.1:0-7901 GCA_051868855.1 Alloprevotella sp.
ACAGAAAGAGAGGTAAATTTTGGAAGTTTCGTGAAAACAAATCGCAGAAACAGGTGCAAATGAACAGTATTCCCTATATTTGCACGGAAATGCTTGTGAGACGTGGGAGAGTCGTGATTTGTTTCGTGCAGATTTTTTGCGACAAATCTTACACAAGATTGGACGAATGCTTTTTCTTAGTTTCAGTCACGACTTCTCCTCTTGCAGACATTTCTTCTTCAGATGTTAGATAACCTTTTAATCATTGACTATGAAAAAACTTTTACGCCTTTTTGTGTATGGTGTTTTCAGCGTGTTCTGTCTCGGTCTTTCGGCACAGAGCACTGAAAGCATTCGCTTCACCTTTGAGCGAAGCGGTTCCACAGGGGAATCGGTGACGGTGTCTGCCGTCAATGCTGCAGGGACTGCGCTGAGCGGCGTGTCGGCAAGCATCGCTGTTTCCCACGCCATGAAAACTTCGGGAACGAACATCACGAGCGGCATTCTCTGTCCCGATGTGAATGCCACAACTTCGCCCACCATCACCTTCCAACTGACGGTGTCGGGACTTCCTTCCGACTTTTCGTTCAATGCGCTGGGACTTGACATCCACGCGCTGAACTCCGGCGGTGCTTATCAGTCCAACAACGACAACAAGGTGCGTCAGTTCAATGTGGCTTCTCAGTTCACTATTTCCGATGCCACTGCCACTTTCAATCCGCTTGCCAACATTGATGTGGCTGCCGGAGTGGGGGAGACCTCCAATGTTCACAAGATGTGGGAAACACGGGGGGCGATGCAGACGGTTGCTGACGGAACGCTCACACTGTTGCTCACCGTAACTAAGGGGGCGACCAACAACGGTTGCTTCTTCGGACTTTCTGAAATTAAGTTGCTCAAGGAAGAAGAGGTGGTGACAGAACACCACATCGTGAATTTCAAATGGAAAAACACGACAGACCTCTACATGGCAGAAGAGGCTGACGGAAGTATGGTCGCTTCGACTTACGACGTGGCTAAGCGCATTTTCTGGGAACTCATTCCGACAGGCGAGGAAAATACCTACTACGTCAAGAACACTGCCACCGGTCGCTACATCGGCAGTTGCAACAAAACTCCTTCCTCCTCTTCCAAGATAAGCACCTCTGAGACGCCCGTTGCCTACTACATCAAGGAAACGGCTTCCACCGCTTCGGAAATCAGTGGCTGCTGCTACCTCAGTTCCACCGATTGTACGGGTTATGCTGACGAGTCAGCCTCGCCGCGTGCGCTGAACAAGGACGGTGCTTCTTCGTCCATCATCACTTGGCAGGCTGGTCCCAACGGTGCCAACTACCGTGTCGGTTCCTATTGGAAAATCATGGACACCGAAGACCTTTATGAGGTACGTCCCTTCGTGCCTGTGGCACAACCCGGTGCTTCCGCCTACTATTATAATATGGTGAATCACCTCACCGGTCAGGCTTTGAATATGCTCGAAGACGGCAGTGTTGAGTGGCAACCCATCAGTGAAGAGGAAAGCCAGACATGGTATTTTGTCGGACAGTCCAAGCGCGAGGGAGGTTATCAGATTTACAATGCGAAGCACGGTCGTGCGTTGCAGATGGGCGAGACAGACCATTGGGTGGTTTTCATGGGTGACACGGATGCTCCGACCTATTTCTTCCGTCCCTTCGGCGCCGATGCCGCCGGCACTTGTGCGTTGCAGGTGGCAGGCGACTCTCTGATGACATTCCGTTCGGTGCGCAGCAGTTTCGCTCGCCACAACGGTCTCTATAATCTTCCCTGCGGCAGTTTGGGGGCGGCATATATCAGCCGTGTCACACAGAGCGGCGAGGCAGTGGTGGTGCCTTTGACCTATCCCCTCACTGTTTTGAACGCCTCCGGCACCGGCACGACGACTCAGAGTGCACAGCCCGGTTGGTGGTACACGCTCTTCACTCAGTCCAAATCGACTCTTGCCCGCGGCAAACGTTTCGCTACCGCTTTGCAACTGAGTGCAGCTCCCGCTTCCGGCGTGGAATGTTATGCCTACTTCGACTGGAATGGCGACGGTGTGTTTGAGACCTCGCAGCAGGTGGAAGTTGCTCAGTCCATGAGTTTTGAAACCGATGTGCCTGCCGATGCCCGTCTCGGAAAGACCCGCATGCGCCTCCGTCTCACGGAGAACGGTCTGAACGGAGCGGAAGACGATGTGATTGGTCAGACGATTGACTTCATTTTGAATGTGGTGGATGCTCCCGCTGCTTTCACCGTCACCGTCACGACCAACGATCCTGCCCGTGGCAAGGCAGAGTTGGTGGGCGAGAATCGCGCCGTCGCCACGCCGTTGGGCAATGCCACCTTCCTGTGCTGGCGAGAAGGCAAGCAAGTGGTTTCCACTGCAGCCGACTATTCCTTTGAACTGACCCACGATCTTCACCTCACTGCCGTTTTCTCTCCCAACACCGACAAAGACACAGGCATCACTTCTCCCCGCGACGCTCGGAGCCAGGTGCTGAATCTTCAAGTTGGAAAGGGAGAAATCAGCATTTTGAGCGATGACGCGTGTTCCGGTTTCAGCCTTTATACCCTTGACGGAGAACTCGCCTGCCGCACCTCCGGCAGCACCATGAAAGTGCGTCATCTTCAACCCGGCACCTACATTGTGAGCATTCACGGTGCAGCGTCCAAGAAATCAGTCAAAGTGTGCGTTCGCTGAGACTTTCGTTCGCTTCAAGCCTAATACCATAATTCTTGAATCATCATGAAAAAAAGCAATCCTTCTTCTTGCTACCTTATAGGCGCCGGCCTCATGGCTGCCGCCGGTCTTCACGCTCAAGACCGTCCCAACATTCTCTACATTATGTGCGATGACATGGGCTACGGTGACCTTGCCTGCTACGGACAGCAGTACATCGCCACCCCTCATCTCGACAGTCTTGCCGCACAGGGCATGCGCTTTACTCAAGCCTATGCCGGCAGCCCCGTCTCCGCGCCTTCCCGTGCCACTTTCATGACGGGACAGCACTCGGGACACACGCATGTTCGCGGCAACAAAGAGTATTGGAGCGGACAGGTCACCTACGGCAGTAACACGGACTACGCCGTGGTCGGTCAGGAACCCTACGATGTGAACCACGTCATCATTCCCGAAATCTTTCAGCGCGAAGGCTACACCACGGGGATGTTCGGAAAATGGGCGGGCGGCTATGAAGGCTCAGCCTCCACGCCGGACAAACGCGGCATCGACGAATACTACGGTTATATCTGTCAGTTCCAAGCCCACCTCTACTATCCCAACTTTCTCAATGAGTACAGTCGCTCGCGCGGCGACGACGGTGTGAAGCGTGTGACGCTGGAGGAGAATATTCCGCACCCGATGTATGGTGACGGCTACACCCGCCGCACGCAATATTCTGCCGACCTCATCCACGAGAAAGCCATGGAGTGGCTCGACAAACAGAGCGCCGACAAACCGTTCCTCGGCATTTTCACCTACACCCTGCCGCACGCAGAACTGATTCAGCCCGAGGACTCCATCTTCCTTGCCTACAAGGGACATTTCTGCAAAGAAAAGACGTTTGCGGGCAATCAGGGTTCTCGCTATAATCCGACGGACTACGGTCACGCTGAGTTCGCTGCCATGATCACCCGCCTCGACGCGATGGTCGGACAGATAATGGCGAAACTGAAAGAGAAAGGACTTGACGAGAACACCGTGGTCATCTTCACCTCTGACAACGGTCCTCACGAAGAGGGTGGGGCAGACCCCGACTTCTTCAACCGCGACGGACTGTTGCAAGGAAAGAAGCGCAGCACCTACGAGGGCGGCATCCGCATTCCGTTCATCGTGCGCTGGCCGGGCAAGGTGCAGGCGGGTACGGTGAACGACCACCAACTTGCCTTCTATGACCTGCTTCCGACGTTCTGCGACATCGCGGGTATTTCGGGCTATCCGGACAGTTTCTTGAACCCGAATGTGGCAACGGACTGCTTCGACGGCATTTCCTTCTATCCGACTCTGACGGGTGCGGAAGGACAAAAGGAGCATGAGTTCCTCTACTGGGAGTTCCACGAAACAAACATGATGGGACTCCGCATGGGGAACTGGAAGATGGTGGTGAGCGCGGGCAACTGCCGACTCTATGACTTGGCAACCGACGTGCACGAGGATCATGACGTGGCTTCGCAATATCCGGACATCGTGAAGAAGATGAAAGAAATCATCCTCCGCGAACACACGGAAAGTTCGCTCTTCCGCGTCACTCTGCCGACGCTGTAGGCTTTGGCTCGGTGGCATTTCGCTCGTCGGGGCGTGAGCCAAAAGCAGATTTTGGCTTCACCCTCACAACGACTTCATTCGACGGTTCTGGTACTGCTCTTTTTGCGCCACTGTTTGCATCATTCATGCCACGACGGACAAACCTGTTTTTGTCCGCCGTGGCAATACTTTTTTCTTAGACTTCGTCACTTTTTTCTTGGGACTCGTTGGTGTTCGCCGTAACGGTGAACACCTTTCCGCCGTAACGGTGAACACCTTTCCGCCGTAACGGTGAACACGTGTTCGCCGTTACGATGCACACCAACGAGTCGGCGGACAGAAACAACAAATCGGCGGACAGGAACGACGCCACGCCGTCCGCGAATGACCTTTTCGTTTTTATTGCTGTCCGGTAAAAGTTTTATGTCCATGTTCGTCCGCATGGTGAGGGCTGCAAGCCCGATGAGCCCGACGAAGGAGGGCGAACTAACAGGAGGGTGTGTCAAAACGCAGATTTTGGTTTCACCCTCGAAGGTGCGTCAGAATGGCTAAGATGCAAGGCGCTGAGGATGAGGGTGCAGGGAGTGTACTGAAGTACATGACCAAGCCCGAAGTCGATAGCAACGAAGCAGATTGGCTATTATGACACACCGCCCTACCAGTTCGGTCGCTTGCGCTCCCTCATTGGGTCTGCAGCCCTTTCCATCCGGTCAAGTCAAGGAGGCTTGTCTTCCGCAAATATCAATGTATTCAGATCTTTACGACCGTTTACCGGACAGTAATATTTCTGAATGCGTTCTTTGGGTTTGAACTTGTGAATTCTTCGTATTGTTTCCATTTTGCTGCCATGGCGGCGGAGGCGACGGCGTTTTTGAAGACAACTAAGACAACTTTTGATGACGGGGACAACTTTTGGGTTCTTTGTGCAGTGAGACACTGCACCTCCTATATGTTTCGACAAGATTTTGCAGGGGTTTTGCAGGGGTTTTGCAGGGGTTTTGCAGGGGTTTTGCAGGGGTTTTGCAGGTTGCAAAATAGTTGCAAAATAGTTGCAAAATGGTTGCAAAATGGTTGCAAATTTGAAGAAGAAACTAAACAGAAAAACCGAGTAGAGGCTTGACACCTTACTCGGTTTTGCTACATAATAATCAAAAGTGTGCGTAAAATTGTGTGTGTATTTTTGCGACTCACTGATGATTAGCATTTGTCGTGGACCAGGAGGGAGTTGAACCCTCGTCCAAACGGGGAAATCCCGTGCTTTCTACACGCTTATCATCGTTTAGGTTTTCGTGCGTGAGCAAGACCGATGCCACCAACTCGCGCCTTATCCTCTAAAGTTTCACCTTTGAATCGAGGCATTCAAAGACTATTCCCGATTTTTCTGCACCGCCGATTCAAGGAGCCTCGGAAAGAACGGCTCTTGGGCGATGTCTCGTCCCCGCACCTTGTGCAGGGATAAAGCCAATCTACTGTGCTTCGATCAGGCAGCGAGAGCAAAGTTGTTTTCGCCAGTTAAATTCTTCGAGGGCCGAGATTAAAGTGCCCACCCACGGCGCACTGCGTGCTTACACAAAACTCCGACCCGCTGTCAAATCCGGTCTGGCCCGAAAGATTCGGCTCGTTTTTGTTTTGAGCGGTGCAAAAGTAGGTTGTTTTTCTTTGCAAAACAAGAGCGTTGCATGCTTTTTTCATGCAGTGCAGTGTTTTGTGCCATGATTTTTGCCTAACTTCGCAGCGAGTTGGGGGAGAGAGGGGAGTAAGTAAACAACGACGTATGAATACAGATATACAGAAACTTATAGGTGAGGCAACAGCCTACGATAAGAAACAGATGCTTGAGATTAAACGCCCTAAAAGTTGGCTCAAGAGTGTATCTGCTTTTGCCAATGGAGAGGGCGGCACTTTAATCTTTGGTATCAGCGATGATGGTCATGTAGCAGGACTCGCTGATGCAAAAGGCGATGCCGAGAGAATAAGTGAGGAGATAAAGAGCAAACTGGATCCCGTGCCGACTGTCAATCTTGAACTGAAGGAAGCAGACGGTGGGACGCTTGTGTTATTACATGTATATCCCGGACAAGAGACACCATATTATTATATTGGCGACAAACAGCGCTTGGCATTTGTACGCATAGGTAATGAGTCTGTTGTAGCAGACCGTACTCAATTGAAAAACCTTGTGATGAGTGGTTCCGGGCGTACTTACGACAGTTTGCCTTCCAACCATAGATTTGAGGATATGGCATTCTCCAAGCTCAAATCTGTTCACTACAAAAGGTTGCAGCGTTCGTTTGAAGACAACGAGTTCGTTTCTTGGGGAATCATTGATGAAAATGGCAAACTGACAAATGCAGGTGCATTGTTGGCAGACGAGTCTCCAGTACGTCAATCGCGTATATTCTGCACACGTTGGAATGGTTTGGATATGACAAGCGGTTTGGGGGAGGCAATTGATGATGTGGAATTGGAAGGTTGCGTAATTGGTCAGTTGCAGGATGCTGTTTCTTTTGTCAGAAACAACTCTCGAAAAAAATGGTGGAAGGAGAACGACTATCGTGAAGAACTGCCGGACTATCCGGAACGTGCAGTGACAGAGGCAATAACTAATGCCATCATCCATCGTGACTATATGCAGATGGGCAGCGAGATTCACATTGATATGTATGACGACCGTTTGGAAATATATTCACCCGGTGGAATGGTGGACGGCAGACTCATTCAACAATTGAATCCACTTGCAGTACCATCCAAGAGAAGGAATCCCTTATTGGCAGATTTCTTCAGCAGATTGGGACTTATGGAGAGACGGGGTAGCGGGATGAAGAAAATCATGGAGACCTACAGACGTTATGAGCATCTTTCGGGCTTCCGAGCACCGGAATTCACCTCCAATGCTTCTGAGTTTCACGTAACTTTGTGGAATTTGAAGTGTGACGGCGCCGGCAATAATATTGCTCCTAATAGCGAATCTCAAAAAGCAGAGTTCACAAAAGAACCCGTAGAGTTCACAAAAGAGTTCACAAAAGAGTTCGTAAAAGAGCCGTCAGAGTTCGTAAAAGAGCCTTCAGAGTTCGTAAAAGAGTCTGTAGAGTTCACAAAAGAGTTCGTAAAAGCACGTCGCCAGATTTATAAACTGATATCCATGAATTCTAAAGTCAACACTGTTCAAATGGCTGATTCAATGGGATTATCAAGACGTCAAATTTTGAAATATCTGAGACGTCTTCAAGAGTTAGGCAAGATAGCACGTGTGGGTGGACGAAAAATGGGAGAATGGAAGATTGTCGATGAAGAATACGAGGGATTCTTTGAAAGAATATAAAGGTTCAGCTCTTTGACCGTAGGGGAGTGTCCTGAATTTGATGGAACGAAGAGTGTTCATAAATCAAGTCGCCCTGATTTATTGCCTCCCCTAAATTTAGAACAACCCTTAACCTGCATTATTCACACTGTTCCGTCACGAAAGGTCTAAATGACAGTGCATCAGCGTGAGCACAGCGACGACGATGCAGAATGTAGTAAATCCTACTTTCAAAGAGGAAGAGCGAGCACCACGCTGAGGTGCTGCCTGTTAGGCCTTGCAGTAGGAACGAGTATGAATAATGCAGGTTAAACTCGATGACCTGTTTTTCTTTGCAAAACAAGAGCGTTGCATGCTTTTTTCATGCAGTGCAGTGTT
>JBJEAG010000282.1:0-2832 GCA_051868855.1 Alloprevotella sp.
AAGAGACTAAGAGACTAAGAGACTAAGAGACTAAGAGACTAAGAGACTAAGAGACGTTGGTCGCTTCGCTCCGGTCAAAAAGTCAAAGAGACTAAGAGACTAAGAGACTAAGAGTCCTTTTTTGAGATGGAATCAGATAGTTTAACTATTCCAGAAGTAATCTTGCGCAGTTGTGTTTGAAGCTTTTCACGCTCATCTTTTGTACAAAAGCCCAAATCCTCACAAAGATAAAGCATAGAGCGAACCTCTCCACAACTACCTCTTGATATATTAAGAAAGCTCATGAATTTGGCATCGGATCCGGATTCAAACCCTTCTGCTATATTATTCATTATTGAAACAGCAGCCCGTTGAATCTGATCTTTGAATCCAAAGTCTCTACATGTTTCCATCATCTTGTAGATAGTGCGAATGAGAACTCTCGACTCTTGCCAAATGAATAAGTTTTCAAAACTTCTTTCCATCTTTTTGTCTTTTTGACTCTTAGTCCGGAGCGAAGCGACCAACGACTTTTTGTCTTTTTGTCTTTTTGTCTTTTTGACTCTTCGTCTCTTTGTCTCTTTGTCTCTTTGTCTCTTTGTCTTTTTGACTTCTATTTAACCAGCACCTTGCGGACAGTGTCGCCTTGGCGGAGGATATAGACGCCGGGGGCAGCGCCCTGCAGTCCGGAGAGGCGGCAGCCGTTGATGGAATAGACCTCAGTGGCAGTGCCGTTCGCCTCGGTTGTCACACCCTGCACACCCGTGAGGGACTGGTCGAGGAAGGCGAAGGTGATGGTGCCGTCGGCGTGCTCGGTGATGCCATAGACCGGCTTACCCAATTTGCCCGAGGCGGTGAAGACATCAGCAGAGGGAGTGGTGTCGTCGGTGAAATCCGTGACGCCGAGACTGCCGGGGAAGAGGTCGTTGCGATAGGTGTTCCAGAAATCCGTGCCCGACTGACCGGACTCACGATAGGTGAGGTTATAGCCGTTGTCGGCAGGCACATATATCACACGACGATGGTCGGGGTCGTTGTTTAACGTGTTGGTCGTCCAGTGGGAGGCGGAGTAGTCCACGTGAGTAATCAGCAAACCGTGACCGAGGAAGTTGGCATGATACCACTTGCGGTCCTGACGGTTCTGTAAGATGAAATATTCCTTCTCATTCTCGGGATTACGAATGACGCACGCCGTGGGACCGAGGTGCTCTTCACCGGAGGGATAGAGGGTGACGAACTCGGGGTCGGTCAGCTCCTTCACGTCTAACCAGCCGAGGAAACTGCGTTCGTAGGCGGAATAGGCGGGCGGATAGTAGCCGTTGTACATATACTGCCCATAGTCCATCAAATCCCAGTAGCCCATGGTGCGGATGGTGGCTGCAACCTCCTTCACGCCTCCGGTGTAGTAGAGGTCGGGCAAGCCGAGGGCGTGGGAGAACTCGTGGCAGAAGAGCCCGATGCCGTCGAAGTTGGCGCCGACGGGAATGTAGTTTCCATCGCCGTCTATGTCATAGTCCTGGAACAACTCGTCGCCAAGGAAGAAGGAGGAAACCGTCACTGCGCCGCCATTGACGGAGAAGGAGGTGCCGGAGGAGAAACGAGCCCAAAGATAGTCCTCGGCGCCTTCCTCCAAACTGGAGTGCTGACCGGGACCGGCATACATCACGCTGACCATAGGCACCTTGCCGTCGGTGGCATAGTCGGCAAAGTTCACCGTCTTCGAAGCAGAGTCCAAAACCTCACGCACGAACTTCTTGTAGTTCGTGTCGATGGAAGTGGCGGAAGCGTCTGCGCCATAGTAGGCGTAGGGCTGAGAGACGCGCACCTTCGCCACCACCTTGAAGGTCGGCGTGAACTGCCCGTTGCTCATCTCCTTGTAGAAATCAGCCACCGAACCGCAGGAATAAGCCTCGTCGTGATAGCCCTCCTCGTTGAAGAAGCGGGTGACCTTTTCGATGGTGGTCGTGTCCTGGAATTGACGGTCCGAGAACTCCGCCATCACCACGGGAATGACGGGCGCACCGACGCTCTTGACAGAACCGTTGGCAGAAAGTCCGAACTTGCCGAGGCCGTCGGCAGTGGCAGGCGTGAAGCCTTTGGGGTTGATGGACTTCACCGCCGTCTTCTGCTGCAGAAGTTTCACAATCACGTCCGATTTCACCGCATGCTCCGCAATGAAACTCTTTTCGCCCTCGCTGCGCAAAGCCTCGTCGTGGGCAAGCGTGGCAGTGGGAACCTCCTCGCCGTCACGGAGCTCGGAATAGTAGAAGTGCTTGTCCGCACCACGCATCAGCGAGATGCCGTCGAGCGTGGCGTAGGAAACATAAAGGCCGTTGCCCTCATAGCGATAAGTGAGCAACGTCCCGTCAGACTGCCGATGCGTCATGACGCGGCGCACGGGCACATTCGCCTCAGCGACCAAAGCAACGCTGAGAAGCAAGAACAATAAAAGTAGATTTCGTTTCATATATATAATAAGGTATTGTTTCAAACAAAGAACTGTCATTGAGGAGCAGGTTCGCCACTAATTCCCATTAATTGACTCATTAAATTCTATCCCGTTCTGCGAATTCTGCGTGAGAAAAATGAACCAGTCAATGAACATTAATGGAGAGAGTAGCAGCCGCGCAGCGGCGTTGAATCCCTCTTTACCCCTCTTATCCCTTGAACCGCGACAAAGTCGCGTTGAACAGTGCCGCAGGCACGTTGAACTGCCGCAAAGCGGAGTTGAGCCCTCCGCGCCGACCCCTTTGACCTTTTTGACCCTTTTGACCCCTTGAACTACGCCTGCGGACTCACTTCCACCGTGATGGTCGCTTCATTCACTGCCACCACGACGAGGGGAGTGCCGGG
>JBJEAG010000282.1:2932-5823 GCA_051868855.1 Alloprevotella sp.
CTTCCACCGTGATGGTCGCTTCATTCACTGCCACCACGACGAGGGGAGTGCCGGGGTTGATGAACTCGCCGGAGGATTTGACCTCCACCTGTTTCCCGTTGATGCGGGCATTGCCAATCAGCGCCAAGCGAGTGAGCGCCACGCCGCGGTCGCCCACCTGCACCGAGAGCTGGTCGGCAGAAGCAGAGGACGAAGAAATGGTACTGTGCAACGCCATCTTGTCAATCATCCGCGAACGACTCACCCACCACAGCATCAGACCCAGCACCGCCAAGGCTGCTGCCACCGACAACACTGCCGGCACGAAACCGTATGCCTGATAAATCAACACCACATCCACCACCGCACAAAGGATGGCACCGATGCCGGAAATGCCGAAACCGGGGATGATGAAAATCTCAACTATACCCAAGCACAATGCCAAGAGGGCGAGAACGATGATAACAGTCATGGAATTTCAAGTTTAATGGTTAGAACACGCGCCGCGGCTCTTTGAAACCACGGATTTGACGGCTTGAACGGATAAAACGGATACCGCGCCGACCCCTTTGACCCTTTAGACTCTTTGACTCTTTGACTCTTCACTCTCCATTAATGCTCATTAATTGATTCATTAAAGAGACCATTAATTTTGATTGTGAACACGAATTACACGAATTGTTCGAATGAAACGAATACCGCGCCGACTCTTTGACTTTTAGACTCTTTGACTTTTAGACCGGAGCGAAGCGACCAACTACTCTTTGACTCTTAGTCTCTTTGACTCTTCGACTCTTAGTCTCTTTGACCCTTTTGACCGCGCCTCCGGCGCTTAATACGCCGCCCTATACTTCCCCTCCTCCTTATCCCCAAGAATACTCAGATAAGAAGTGTAGCGACTCGGCGCCAAGCGCCCCTCCTCCAAAGCCTGCAACACCGCACAGCCCGGCTCGTGGGTGTGCGTGCAGTTGTCAAAGCGGCAATCCCGCGAAATGCGAAACATCTCGGGGAAATAGTGCGTCACCTCCTCCGGTTCCAGATTGAACGTACCGAACCCCTTGACGCCGGGGATGTCGATCAATGCCCCGCCGCCGGGAAGTTCGAAGAGTTCGCTGTGGGTCGTCGTGTGCATGCCCGTGCCGTGAGCCTCCGACACCTGAGCGGTACGTGCCCCCGCCTCCGGCACCAACTGATTCAGCAAGGTGGACTTCCCCACCCCGGAATGCCCCGCCAAAAGCGTGGTCTTCCCTCGAAGCACCTCAGCGAGCGCCTCCAACCCCTCCCCCGTCAAAGCCGAGAGACGGTGGCAGGCATAGCCTATATTTTCATAAATCTGCTGCAACTCCTCCACACGCTCCAGCTCAGCCGCCGACAAATCGTCCATCTTGTTGAACACGATGGAAACCGGCACAGCGTAAGCCTCCGCCGAAGCAAGGAAACGGTCGATGAAAGTCGTGGACGTCTCCGGGCGCACCATGGTGACCAAAAGCAGCACCCGGTCAATGTTCGCAGCGAGAATATGACTCTGCTTGGAAAGATTGGAAGAGCGGCGAACCACATAGTTCTTCCGCTCGTCAATCTCCGTGATATAAGCCATGCCCTCCTCGGACGCCCGACTGAAAGTCACCCAGTCGCCCACCGCCACGGGGTTCGTCGAGCGAATGCCCCGCAGACGGAAGTTACCTTTGATTTTACATTCGACCGCCTCGCCGGAGTCCGAGCGCACCCAGTAGGATGCCGTGGCAGTTTTGATGACTAAACCGTGCATCCCGGGTCAGACAGTCATGATTTCTTTGTTCTTGGCAGCGAGCAAGTCCTCGATGGCCTTCACCTTCTTGTCGTGAATCTTTTGGAGGTCAGCCTCAGCATCCTTCTCGATGTCCTCGCTCAGACCATCCTTCACAGCCTTCTTCAGTTTGTCGATGCCGTCGCGGCGGGCATTGCGAATGGCAACCTTAGCCTCCTCAGCCTCCTTCGAGCACTGCTTCGTCAGCTGGCGACGACGCTCCTCGGTGAGGGGCGGAATGCCCAAGCGGATGATTTCGCCATTGTTTTCGGGCATGATGCCGATGGTGGAATCGATGATGGCTTTTTCAATCACGTGGAACATGGACTTGTCCCAGGGTTTAATGGCGATGGTGCGAGAATCAGGAGTCGTCACGGCAGCCACGTTGTTGATGGGCACCATGGAACCGTAGGAGCTCACTCTCAGGTCATCGAGGATGTGCACATTGGCTTTTCCGGCACGGATTTGTGCAAAGGTTTCGTCAAGGTGCATGACGCTCATTTCCATGCGTTCTTCACAATCGCTCAAACATTTCTTTACGTCTAACATAAATTCGTGGTGTATATAGATAGATATAGGATTAATATATTATTGCGAGGCAACGATAGTGCAAGGTGAGAGCAGAAGTTCAAGCTTGCTTGAGGACTTTTGCCGAACCGCAGCCTATCTTCGCAAGGGCAAAGATAGTGCAAGGTGAGTGAAACGAAAAAATAAAACCACCGTTTTTTTGACTAAACCACAGCCATTTCCCCATTCCGCCCCATCTCAGAATCAAAAATGTTCGCACAAAAAGGCACAAAAAAAGTGACGCAAACGCGCCACTTCACATTAATTCAAGCCATGTTCAAAAAGAGCTTCCCAATTCCTTCCCATTCTGCGTGAGAGGAATCCTTCGACCAATTCGTGTAATCCGTGTTCAAAACACTTCTGCGGATTCTGCGTGAGGGGAAACATTCGTTCAATTCGTGTAATCCGTGTTCAAAACACTTCTGCGGATTCTGCGTGAGAGAAAATATAATTTCTGAACCAATTCGTGTCAATTCATGAACATTCGTGTTCAAAAAATCCTTCCACTTCTGCGGATTCTGCGTGAGGGGAAACATTCGTTCAATTCGTGTAATCCGTG
>JBJEAG010000282.1:5923-7877 GCA_051868855.1 Alloprevotella sp.
TTCAAAACACTTCTGCGGATTCTGCGTGAGAAGAATCATTCGCGTGAATCTCAGATCCACCGCATATCGCTCAATTCCTTAAGCAACCGAGCGCGTTCCGGGTCAATCTTATCACGTTTGATAAGTTTCTTGTTATATTTCCACCAATTCACCAATCTGTAATTCTGCGGTTTCTTTTTATCAGGCAGGAAGTGATGCTCTTCGATATAAGCCTTCATGGCCTTGTAGTTCTCCTGCCACCGTTGTTCATTCTTGCTTGCCATAGTAATTCATAGATAAGTAAAGACATACCCCTCCACTGTTGGAAGAGTCAAAAGTGCGTCAAAGATACATTTGTCTGCGGAAACAAAGGCGCAACTCAGCGAGAATTATACGATTTTTTCACAAATCCCCCGTCTCTTGACAACTTTCAGCGCACAAATGACCATCTCACAGTTGCGACAAAGCATAAAGCGGACACAACTGAACATGTCGCACAGCAAAGTCATCCTCCTTGTCCACATAGTCAAACGTTCCAAAGTTCTCCAACGAACAGCGCACAGCGTTCTGAAGATGTTTCTCACGCATAAACATCCACAAACTCTTCATTCCCCCTTGGATGCCGGCTTTCACCTCAATCGGAAGAACCTGCATGTCGCGAACGCTGAGATAATCTATCTCCGCCTGTGCATTTTTTGCCTGTCGCACCCAATAGAACAAATCATGACGCAGATGAGGAGACTTATAGTGTAGCAACTCCAATCCTGCCAAAAGTTCTGCCATAGTCCCCTTATTCACCAATTCCGCAGCAGTTGAAGTAAGAATCTGAGTCGTCAAATCAGACGTGCCTTCTAAATTCATATTCTTCAAACGCAATGCAAGTCCACAATCCAAAGGTAAAATTTTACGACAAGACTCATCAGCCTCACTTCCCAAAGGAAGCCCGTTTGCTTTTGTGCAAGTGACAGGAATCAATATTCCCGCCAAGATCAGTAACTCCAACGCACGCTTCACCTCTGCGGTTTTGTAGTCTCCGACTTGAGAATACACAAACTTTCGCGTCGCTTGAGCAACCGCAGAACGCAGAGTCTGACGCAGCAATGTCGTGTCCACTCTGTTCTTATACTTTGGAAAATCATCCTCATAACTCACAAGAATGTCATCCTGCACCTCTTGGCAAGCAAGATAATCATGCGATTCCACCCATTTAGCAACACATTCAGGCATTCCCCCGACAAGCATATAGGTACGTAACAAACCCACCAACTTCTCATGCAACGCATCTGAGAGAGGAGTTGCGGAAGCAAAAGCCTCATTGCGTAGTTGCAGCAACAACTGCTCTCCATTTGCCAAAAGGAATTCATCGAAATTCATGGGATACATGAAAATAGAATGAATACGCCCCACCCCAAATGTCGGCAATTCTTTTAAGGCAAATTCCAACAAAGACCCCGCTGCAATCACATGCATTTCGGGCATATCCTCCTTAAAGAAACGGAGAGACATGATAGCCTCCGGACATTCTTGAATTTCATCAATGAAAAGCAACGTTTTCCCAGGTCGAATTCTCTGACCGCACAACGCTGAAAGCTCAGATACGATGCGTTGCACACGAAGATCTGCCGCAAATGCGGACTTATACTGTGGCTGTCGTTCCAGATTTATCTCCACATAACTCTCGAACGCCTCTCCAAGATGTCGAACCGCTGTGGACTTTCCCACTTGTCGAGCACCGCGAAGCAGGACGGGTTTATGACTCTCCCGCGATGCCCACTCTGCAAGATATTTATCGATATGCCTTTTATAATACATAACCTCGTCATTTTTAAATGCAAAGATAGCGCATTTAAAAAAATCCAAGGAAATAATTTCACCAAAAACGAAAAAATCCAAGGAAATAATTTCACCAAAAACGAAAAAATCCAAGGGAATAATTCCGTCAAGAACGAAAAAATCCAAGGAAATAATTTCACCA
>JBJEAG010000283.1:0-1674 GCA_051868855.1 Alloprevotella sp.
CCTTGATGTCATACTTCTCAGCCACGTTCAGCAGGTTCAGAGGCTGCTTCACGACATACTGCAGAATGGTGGAGGGGAAATAGTCGGCGAGGTCTCTCTTGTTGATGGTGATTTTGCCGGTACCCTCAGTAACATAAATACGTGCCACGGCGCTCTTGCGGCGGCCTAATGCATTGATCATTTCCATTTCTGCGACTTATTTGAGAAGGTTAATATCGATTGCTTTGGGAGACTGTGCTTCCATGTTGTGCTCAGCGCCTTCAAAAACATAGAGGTGAGTGAGCAATTTGGCGCCCAGTCTGTTTTTGGGGAGCATGCCCTTCACGACGCGACGGAGGAGTTTGTCGGCACCGTTCTTCTTAGCCATGATGGAGGCGGGGGTGTGCTCTTTCTGACCGCCGGGGTAGCCGGTGTAAGTCAGGTAAATGCGGTCTGTCCATTTCTTTCCGGTCAGACGCACCTTGTCGGCGTTGATGATAATCACGTTGTCTCCACAGTCCACGTGAGGAGTGAAGTTAGGTTTGTACTTGCCACGGAGCAGCTTAGCCACTCTTGTGCAAAGACGACCCAGAATCTGGTCGGTGGCGTCCACCACAACCCATTCCTTGTTCACGGTCTCTTTGTTGGCAGAAATGGTCTTGTAACTTAAAGTGTCCACTTTGTTTGTTAGATTTTTAATAAAGTAACTACTAAAACTTATCCCCTTGTTTTTCTTTCAGACATCGTTCCAGGCCAATAGAACAGACGCCTTTTCACAAGGAGTCGGAGCCCTTTTGAGGCTCGTCGTGATAATAATCGGCGTGCAAAAGTACAACTTTCTTCTTAACTGGCAAATACTCTGCAAGATATTTCTTCCACTTTCTTTTGAATACGAACGCTCATGAATTTGCCACAAATTGCTCCGAATTTGTTTTTCACGCAGAATCCGCAGAATGGGATGGAATAAGAAGGATTTCTTTGAATACGGATGGAACGGATAAAGCGAATGATTTTGTGTATAACACGAATTTTCATGAATTGTTCATGAATTGTTCATGAATTGTTCATGAATTGTTTCATGAATTATTGCAGCGGAACTGCTTGTAGCGGCGTTAAGAGACGCAGTCGCGTTGCCCCACTTTTTTACTTCCTTTGCATTGTGTGGTGAGACACCGCACCTCCTTACCTTTCTATACCCCTCCTTACCATTCTTTACATTCTATACTCTCTGTACTTTCTTTACCTTCTATACTTTCTTTACCTCTCTTTACCCTTCTTTACTGGCGGCTTCGTCGCCTATTCGGAGAGGACGAGACGCAGCCCGAGGTTGTCGTACGAGGCGTCGGGCGAGTTGAGTTTCCGGATCGAGGAGCGGCAGAGCCTGGAAGAGTTGCTCCAGCTGCCACCGCGGAACACGCGGCCAGACCCACTGCTATCTTCTTCAAAGCGAGGATCTGTTTGGGCAGAACTGCTGTAGGCTGTATATATGTCCAGACACCATTCCCAGACGTTACCCGACATGTCATAGATACCGAGTTCGTTAGGTTGTTTGGTTTTTACGGGGTGCGTCTTGCTGCCGCTGTTGCTTTTATACCAAGCCACGTCGTTGATGAATCTGCTGCCGCTGTATTGCGTGTGGCGGCTTTGGTTGCCGCCGCGGGCAGCAAACTCCCATTCCGCTTCGGTGGGAAGGCG
>JBJEAG010000284.1:0-1630 GCA_051868855.1 Alloprevotella sp.
CGTCCTGCGCACACGTGTGCACTCGTCCTGCGCACACGTGTCCATTCGTCCTGCGCACACGTGTGCGCTCGTGCTGTGCACACCAACAAATCGGCGGACAGGAATGACGAGTCGGCGGACAGAAACGTTGCCACGCCGTCCGCGAATGATGTTTCTGGAGTTGTTCGGTAAAATTTTGCGGGAAAAGGTACAAAAAAGCAAGCGACGCATTCTCGGTGGTGAACACGTCGCTTGCGTTGTAAAGGTATGAAAAAGTCGGAAAGAGGCGACTCGAACGCCCGACCCCTACGTCCCGAACGTAGTGCGCTACCAACTGCGCTACTTTCCGATTCACGCTGCAAAATTAGGGCGTTTTTTCCGAACTTCCAAAATCTTTTGGAGAAAAGTGAGATTTGGGCGTCACAAAGAGTGGCATTGCCCGTGGCGGACTTCTACGGATTTTGAATTTCTTCGTTCCCGGAGCATGTGTCTCAGAGTGGAGCCGTCAGCATTTCCGCTGCGCCTCGCCTCACTTCTTCACAATCACGTCAATGACGACTTTGGCGTGGTCGGGGTCGTTGGTGATGAGAAGGATTCTTCTTTTTCCTTTGAATTTGTCAGACATTTCGCTGACGGAGATTTTGAGTTTTTCGACGGCGCCGGGCTTCAGTGTGCGTTTGGCGAGGCTGACGGAGATTCCCGGGTTATAGACTTGGAGCGCTTTGACGACAAGGGGCGAGCGTCCCGTGTTGCGAAGCAGAATTTGTCCGGAAGCCTTGCTGCGTTTTCCCGAGGCGGAGAGCACGATGGTCGTGCTGTCGATGGCGAGCGACGGTGCGAGTTCGCTTTGTTGCGGCAGGTCCGTGAAATCCGGCAGCAGGGTGGTGGAGACGTTGATTTCGTTTTCTTTGTTGACGCGGTCGCCCTCGAAGCGGCTGAGGTAGATGCTGGTCTGCGTCAGTCCCATGGTTTGGAGTTTCTCGCTGTCCAGGGTGACGTAGAGTCTGCCCACGCTGCCCGGTCGGATGACTTCCGGCTCGGCAACGGCGGAGAGATAGCGCGGGAGGTGCATGAGTTGCGGACGATAGGACATCTTGCTGCCGTTATATACCTGCAAAGCATAGACGGGTCGGTCGCCGCGGTTCACGTCGTCAAACTCGATGTCGTCGGTGTTGAGGAAATAGTCGCCAATTTGGAAGGGGAACTGCTCGGAGTTCTCCACCTTGGTCTGCGAGACGATGCCCATGACGCGAAGGAAGATGGGGGCTTCGGCACCTTCGACACTGACGGCGACGGACTTGGAGAAGTGGCCGAGGAGTTCGGCGTTGTAGGAGACGCAGATTTCTCCCGTTCCGCCCGGTTCAATCTCTTCCGTCGGGAAAGAAACGCTTGTGCAGCCGCAGTCGGTTCTCACGTTGGTGATTCGGAGCGGGTTGGAAGCCTTGTTCGTCAGTTTGAAGACGGCGGTTTTCGGTTGTTTCCAAAGAATCGTTCCCATGTCGCGGGTGGTCTGCTCGAAGAAAAGCATGGACTGAGCGTGGAGCACGGAGAAGGAAAAGGAGAAGAGGAGGGAAAGAAGGAGGAACGTCTTTTTCATAAGGGATGTTCTATAAATTATGGAATAAGGAATGTTCAAAAGAAAGTGCTTACG
>JBJEAG010000285.1:0-7678 GCA_051868855.1 Alloprevotella sp.
TGCTTTCAGCACTCACCATCCGGATGAAACAACTTTTACCGGACAGCAATAGTTTGTTTATCATTGCAGTTCTGGAAAACTGTAAATGCTTTAATCCGAATGGCAAAACTTACCTTTAGATGATGCTTACGGTGGCGCGGACGCGATGAATCGCGTCCGCCCTGCACGTGGCATCATTTGAAGGTATTACCGGTCAGCAGTAATTCCCCTACGGATTGAATAGATGAGGCAAATGGTGTAATTCATGCAACAATTCATGTTTAATTCGTTTTCACATTAAAAAATTATTGCTGTCCGGTAAACGGTCTTAATGAATTGAATACGTATATGTTTGTGGAGGGCAAGCCCCCTTGACCGGATGGTGAGGGCTGCAGGCCCGATGAGGGAGCGCAAGCGACCGAACTTTAGTTACCTCAAGTCTGGCTGCGGTTCGGCAAAACATTCAAGCAAGCTTGATGTTCTGCTCTCACCTTGCACAGACAGTTAGCCCAGTCCGTAAGGGCTGGGTAAGATGCCCGCCCCCAAGAAAGAGGGCTGTAAGTCCCGATTTCTTTTTCAACAACAGCGGTTTATGAAAGGAATCGGGACTTACAGCCCTCAAAATTACTACTACTGCCCTACCCAGGCCTCACGGCCAGGGCTGACTGTTCGCCCTCCTTCGTCGGGCTCATCGGGCCTGCAGCCCTTGCCATGCGGCTGAAAAATACTTTTACCGGACAGCAATAAATAATTCTCCCAAATCGCTCAGTCCGTTGTCAAAAATCTGTTTTGAAGCGCTCCTTCTCCCCAACGCAAAAAAAAGAGGCTGCACCGAAAGATGCAGCCTCTGAAACGTTATGTGTGTCTCGTCGTGGCGACGGAGCGCCGTGACGGAGACAGGAGCAATGGATTATTCCAACCAGTTGGTGATTTGGAAGGTGTCATAGTTGGCACCGAAGGAACCTGCGCTAACCACGTACTGAACACCGAAGTAGATGGTGTTCTCTTCTTCGTCAAAGACGGCAGTGTGACCTTGTGCATCAATCTGAATCAGTTTGGCAGTGATGGCACCGTAGGACGGGTGGTTGTAGCCGGTCGGATAAGAGGCTTCAGTGGTGATTTCGTTGGTTTCACGATCCCACTTGAAGTTCATGAAGAAACCGGATTCAATCCAGTCGCCGATGCGGTAGTCGTCTCTGATTTCAGAGTACTGCAGGAAACTGTCCCAAGAAGCGCCAAAGAGCCAGCAGGAGTAAACACCGTTGCACACCGTCTTGTAGTCATTCTTGGAGAGTGTGAGCGTGATGAAGTTGTTGCTGGTGGCAGCGTACTCGTTGGTCTGGAGAGCCAAAGTGAGCTGATACTTGGTGAAGAGTTCCATGCTCTCCGTGAAGTTGATGGTAACAGCAGCACGGGTTTCACCTTTTTCGAAAGTAACGCTGGAGGGGATTTCGAAGCACTCTTTGTGGAGACTGGTGGCAATGATGTTCACGGTTTCAGCCTTGTCGGCTTCAGCGCGCACCACGGTGACCTGAATGGAATTGTCATCCAGAGTGAGATCAGCGGTGATGGCATTACCTTCGGCAAACTTCATGGCGCTGGTCTCGGTGGGAGCACCGGCGGGAGTGTATTCGAAGTCATCGGAGCAGGCAGTCAGAGCGAGCAGACCTGCCACGAACAATGAACTGAGTTTGAATGTCTTTTCATTTTGAAGATAGGATTTTAATGTGGAGGGGTGTTCGATGGTTGAGGGTCAAGCAAGGAACACCCCTGTTCCTGTGTCGTCCTGATTTATTCGCTCCACTCTTCCACAGCACCGGAGGGGTCGGGGTTGTTGTAACCGCGAACACCTTCGTTGTTGTTGGGTTCGGTGCGAACGATGCAGTAGTTCATCCATGCGGGGCGACCGATGGTGTTGTAGCGCGTACCGTCATAGAAGTTAGTGCCGGGATAACCACGGGTGATGCCGAGGTCAAGACGCTTGATGTCGAAGAAGGAAAGACCTTCACCCCAGAGTTCCACACGCTTCTGGAAGACGATTTCTTCCACCACGTCGTCCTTGCTGGTGGCAGTGCAGGTGTATTCGGGGTCACGATAGGTCTGCATGAAGTCGCTGACGAGCTGAGCGCCGCGGGCGGGGTCTTGCTGAGCAGCTGCTTCGGCTTCGATGAAGTACATTTCTTCCACACGCATCAAGGGATAGCTGGTGGCGCAACCGATGGTGTAGGTGTCGATGTTGCCCTGAGCGGGACGGAACTTGAGAGCGGCGTAGTCAGGAAGGTTCTTCTTGCACATTGCTTCAGTTCCGGGGATGTAGCGGTTCTTGTCAGCGATGAAGGAGCCGGCGGGAGCCTGGAACTCATACTTGCGGAAGTCGGTGTCGCTGATGCGTTCATACATGGCACGGTCAATCATGCAGACGGGCATTCCTTCGTCCATGGAGGCGTAGCCGTAGATCGTCTGGTTGGACATGTGGGAAACCCAGTTGATGATACCGGTCTGAACGAGTCCGTCCTCAGAGGTGAGGGTGGAGCCCAGCATCCACTTGGTGATGTCGTTGAAACCAACGGTCGGGTCGAGGCATTCGTCTTCGCTCATGGGGCTGCCGCCGAACTCGTCGATGGCTTTGCGAGCGTATTCTTCAGCCTTGCGATAGTTCTCGAGCCACATGTAGTAGCGAGCTTTCAGACCATAGACCACAGCGAGGTCGGGGCGAGAGTTGTTGGCGTCGTCGGTGAGGTAGGGAACGCAAGCCTCGGCTTTGTCGAGGTCGCTCAGGATGAACTCAGCCATTTCTTCGCGAGTGGCGCGGGGGTTGTTGCGGCACTCAGCCTCAGTGGTCTTGTCGGTCACGATGGGCACGGTGAGATGCAGCACGTCGTTGCCGTCAGCGTTGATGTTGGAAGTTCCTGCGCAGGGGAGGTACTCATAGAGACGGGCGAGGTCGAGGTATGCCAAAGCGCGGAAAGCGTAGGCTGCGCCGAGGAAACCTTTCTGCTCGTCGGTGGCAGTTTCGATGTTGGCGGAACCGATGGCTACGTTGGTGGTGTTCACCAGACCGTAGTAGTAGTTCCAGATGTACTGGCTATACACGTAGCCGTCACCCTGGTAGCGGTTTTCTTCCCAACGCCACCACTGGTCGTAGTTGGACTCAGCCATGGCGAGGTCAGCAGTCTGACGGTCGCGGATGCACATCATGGCACCGTAAGAGAATGCCCAGTGACCGTAGCCTACCCAAGTGGAACTGTAGTTGTTGAAGTAGGCGGCAATACCGTTCACCGCACCTTCGATGCCGGCGGGTGAAGCTTCCACCTGTTCCTGGGTGGCACCGCTGGTGGGCATGGTCTCGTCAGCACAGCTGCTGAGCGAAACGGTTGCCACCGCTGCCAGTCCCAGTCCGAAAATATACTTATTGATATTTTTCATTTTGTTTCTGAATGAGGGTTAGGTATTAAAGCGTAATCGTGACACCGCCGGAGATGGTGCGGATGGGACGATAGTAAGCCTGGCTGGAAGAACCGCTGATGCTCTGACGGGGGTCGAGACCTTTGCGCTTGGACCAGGTGTAGAGGTTGTCACCCACCACGTAGAAGCGAATCTTTTCAGCGCCGATGGCGTTGGTCCACTTCTTGGGAAGCGTGTAGCCGAGGGTGATGTTGCTCAGAGTCAGGTAGGAAGCGTTGGTCAAGAAACGGTCGGAGGTGGAAGCAGTGGCATCGTCCTTGTATTGAACACGAGGAATGTTGCTGTTGGGGTTCTCAGTGCTCCAAGCGGCGAGTTGATCAACGTGCATCGCCATACCGCGGTTCACGCCCATGAGTTGCTGGTAGCTGCTGTCATAAACGAGACCGCCAATCTGATACTGGAAGTCCACGCTCAGGTCGAGGCCTTTCCACTGGAAGGAGGTTCCGAAACCACCGTAGAAGTCGGGAAGAACGTCGCCGCAGAGATAGTCGGAAGCGTTACCATATTGGTCGGTGGTGGTGATGGTGGTCACCTGGTTGCCGGCTTCGTCGGTGGTGGTGACGTTCTGATAGTAGAGAGCCTTACCGGTTTCGGGATCAACACCTGCATACTTCTTGCCGAACCAAGTGTAGCGAGACATACCTTCAGTGTAGAAGAAGCTGCCGCTGCTGTAACCGTCGTGACCGTCCACGGTCATGGTCTTGCGTTCGTCGGGAAGTTTGGTGATTTCGTTGTGGTTGCTGGTGATGTTGCCATAGAGCGTCCAGGTCAAATCCTTGGTGCGGAAGACATCGCCGCGGAGTTCGATTTCAACACCGTTGTTGCGCATGTTGCCGACGTTGGCATAGTAGCCGGTGAAACCGAAGGAAGCGGGCAAGGGGAACCAGGAGAGCATGTCGTAGGTGTTGTTGGAGTAGTATTCCACGCTACCGGTCAAGCGGTCACCGAAGATTCCGAAGTCAACACCAACGTTGAACTTGCCGTTCTTTTCCCAAGAGATGTCCTTGTTACCCATGGTGTTGGGAACGAGGGATACCTGGTTGTTGTTGTTCACAATCTTGTAAGTGTTGGTGTAGAGGTAAGAGTCGATGTTGTCGTTACCGTTTTCACCATAAGAAGCCTTGAGCTTCAAGTAGTCAATCCAAGAAACGTTGAACCATTTCTCCTTGTTGATGAGCCAGCCGGCGCCGACGCTCCAGAAGTTACCCCAGCGGTTGTCGGGGTGGAACATGGAGGATGCTTCGCGAACGTAGCTCAAAGAAAGGAAGTAGGTGTCGTCGTAGTTGTACTGAGCACGACCCAGCCAGGACTCGGTGTTGTAGTCCGTGGTGTAGGAACCGGCGGAACCCATAACCACTGCACCATCGAGTTCGTCGTTGGCGGGAGAGTACTGGTTGCTCTTGTCGGCGTTGAGGGAGTAGCCGTAGATGCGGTAAGCTTCGTGAGCGACCATAGCGTCCACATTGTGCTTGCCGAAGGCCTTGCTCCAGTCGAGACGCTGCTGGTAGTTGGTGCTCCAGTTGCGGCTGTGGCTCTTATAGACCTGACCACCGAGGTCGGCGTAGGCACCGTAGAAGGAGTTGGTGGTGTTGGTGTAGCGAGTTTCGCGGAGATATACGTTGTTGATGGAGGTGAACTTGAAGCCGAGGGGCAGTTTCACTTCAAACGTACCGGTACCGTTGAAGGTGTTGCCTTCGTGGTTGCGAACGTCGAGTTGAGCTGAGCTGACGGGGTTAGCCTGAGACATGTAGGGGCGGCTCAGACCGATGGCGCCGTCACCGTAGTCGTAGCGGTTGATGCCGGCCACGTTGTCATAGATGATGTTACCCTGAGCGTCACGAATGTACATCGGGTAAATCGGAGCCATGTTCACCATGGCAAACATGTTGCCGGAGCTGGAGGAAGAACCGTCGTCGCCGAGGTCATTGTAGTTGAAGTGAGAGTAAGCCATGTTCACACCGACTTTCAACCACTTCTTCAACTGCTGGTCTGCCTTCAAACGAGCGCTGAAACGCTTGTAGTCGGAAGCCACGGTGATACCTTCGTTGTCGAGGTAGTTGGCAGAAGCGTAGAAAGAACCGCGTTCGTTGGCGCTCTGAGCAGTCACGGTGTATTCCTGACGGAGACCGGTGCCGTAAGTCTCATCTTCCCAGTCATCGGGTATGAGCAAATACTCCTGACCGTTGTAGGTGTGGGTGCGACCGAGGATGGCGTTGGGGTTGAGCTTACCGTTCGTACCAATCATCACTTCGCCCTGGGGCACGGTGTACACGTTGTAACCGAGACCGTAGTTTCCTTTGATGAGGTTGGCGTTTGCCCACTGCCATGCCTTCTGAGCGTCATAGTTCAGACCGTTGAGGGCATAGTTGTAGAGACCCTTATACCACATTTCATAGTAGGCTGCGGGGTTCTTGATGGTTTCATAGTCTTCCACAGCCTTGGAGTTAGAACCCCACTTGGCGTCGAAGGTGATTTTTGCACCGTCGCCCTGCTTTGCCTTCTTGGTGGTGATGAGGATGACACCGTTACCACCACGGGCACCGTAGAGAGAGGTGGAGGAAGCGTCCTTGAGGACAGTCATGCTTTCCACGTCGGCAGGGTTGATGTCGTTGAGGCTGCCGTCGTAGGGAGAACCATCGACAACGAGCAACGGATTGCTGCCGGCGTTGATGGAGTTCACACCACGGATGCGGATGGTCGGGGTGGAACCCGGCTGACCGGAAGCGGTGTTAATCTGAATACCGGAAGCTTTACCTTTCAAAGCATCCACGGCATTCGTCACCTGCACTTTGCCAATCTCACCGGCATCCACGATGGCGGCAGAACCGGTAAAGGTGGCTTTCTTCTGCGTACCGTAAGCCACTACCATGGCTTCGTCGAGCACGTTGTCGTTGTCCTTCATCACAACTTTCACGTTGCCGCTGATGGACACACTCTGTGATTCCTTACCAACGTAGGTAATCAACAGTTTCTTCGCTGATGACGGAACGTTCTGCAAAACGAACTTACCGTCGGCGTCGGTCGGAGCAACGAGTTTAGAACCTTCCACGCGCACGCTGGCACCTACCACCGGCTCGCCTTGGGCATCTACAACCCGTCCCGTTACGCGCTTCTGAGCTGAGGCTGTTGCAATCGTCAGCAACAAGCCGGCTCCCAAGAGCACTAACTTTTTGTTCATAAATTAAACCATTATATTAAACATTGTGTGTGTTGTCTGTCTCAAAACCTTCCGCAATCGTCTGCGTGCACAAACCCGAAAGCTGTGCAGCGAACAACGAACCTCCTCGAAAAGAACTTGCTCCCCGAATGGAGGCGGTCGCAAAAAGGTCTATGTCAGTTTAGCCTAGTTTAATTGAGCGCGTGACCCCGTCTTGTTCGGCGTAAGGGAGAAAGCGATGAGGCGAAAAACCAAACCACGCCACCCAAAACCGTGGGAATCCATTACGGAGAATACTATACTTTGAACCGCAAAAGTAGAGCATTATCTTTATTCCGCAAAATTTATCATTTGTTTTAAGTCCAAAATTTAACTTTAAAGCCCGTTTTGTCGTTATTTTGATAGTTCCGGCTTCCATTTTTATATCAAAAAGAACGAAAAAACGCCTCAAAACTATTCATTCGATTCAAAAACCTTTCTTTCCGCTTTCTCACCCTTACTTGCTAATTTGAAAACTAACCGAAAGTGCAAAAGTTAATGGGTGTTCAATTCTCCTTTGCTTGAATCAAGGGCATGCCAAACCCGGATTCCGGCTTCCCCCTCAAAGGTGTGTCAGAATGGTCAAGATGCAAGGCGCTGAGGATGAGGGCGCAGGGAGTGTACTGAAGTACATGACCAAGCCCGAATCCGATAGCAACGAAGCAGATTGGCTATTATGACACACCGCCATGCTTCCTCGCGCGCGCGTTCCTTATTATATGTACTCTATACGTACCCCTCGCATTCCGCCTTTGGGGGATTCCACAAACGGCTGCCGTCTTCTCGTTCCTTCCTCGGGACTTGTCATTCTTTCCTTGGGAGTTGTCATTTTTTTCTTGGGAGTCGTTGGTTTGCGCCTTAAGATGCAAACGCTTTCACCTTAAGATGAAAATGCTTTCACCTTAAGATGAAAATGCTTGCGCCTTAAGATGAAAACCAACGGGATAGGGGACAGGAATGACAAATCGGTGGAAAAGAACGATGCCACGCCGTCCGCGAACGACTATTTTCCACGTAATTTCTTCCGATTGGCTGACA